>JAHDHM010000011.1:10083-23528 GCA_020631315.1 Acidimicrobiales bacterium | reverse complement strand
GCCGACGAGACCGTCGAACGTCCCCGTGGTCGATCTCGACGACCTTCGAGGTCGTCACGACGATGGGGCGGTCAGTCGACACCTCAGCGGTGTCCGCAGGAACGGTCCGTGGTGACCGCGACCAGCTGCACCGGGTCATCCTCAACCTGCTCGACAACGCGGCGCGGCACGCCGACGAGCGCGTCGGCGTGTCGCTCGTCGAGGCGGATGGCAAGGTCCAGTTCGTCGTCGACGACGACGGCAACGGCGTCCCCGCCGACCAGCGGGCCTCGATCTTCGAACGCTTCGTGCGCCTCGACGACGCGCGGGCAAGAGACACGGGCGGCAGCGGCCTCGGCCTCGCCATCGTCGCCGAGCTGGTCGAACAGCACGGCGGACGCGTGGACGTCGGGGACGCCCCACTCGGCGGCGCCCGCTTCGTCGTCACCCTTCCCGCAGCCTGACCTGCGGGGCCTGATCTGCGGTCCCGAAACCCTCGGCTGACGAATCCTGAACGCGGCGTTCAGGCTCGTTCAGGAACCTGACAGTCCGTTCTCGGACGATCTCCTCGTTCACCTCGACGAAGGAGCGAATCCGATGAACACCCCCCTGAACCACAGCACCGAGATCCCGGGCCGCAACCGGGCCGAGCGCCGTGCCGCCCGCAAGGCCACCCGTCGCCGCAAGCTCGGCGTGGCTGGCCTGGCCGCTGCCCTCGGACTGAGCGGCGCCGGCCTCATGGTCATCGGTGCGACCCCGAGTGGCGCCGTCGTCAACGGCGAAGCGACCACCGCCTCGGCCCACCCGTGGCAGGTCGCACTGATGGACAACGCCGGCCACTTCTGCGGCGGCTCGATCATCAGCCCGACGCAGATCGTCACGGCCGCCCACTGCACCGAGGGCATGTCCGCCGGCGACATCACCATCCGGGCCGGCGTCACCAACGTGACCGACAGCTCCGGCCAGGACCGTGCCGTCGCCTCGGTGACGGAGCACCCCGACTACGCCTCGACCCAGGTCGGTGACATCGCCGTCATCACCCTGGCCCAGCCGCTGCAGCTCAACGAGAACGTGCAGGCCATCGGCCTCGCCACCGACGCCGACGTCGCCGCCAACACCACCGGTGTCGTGACCGGTTGGGGCGCTCTGTCCGAGAACGACGAAGCCGGCTCCGAGACCCTGCTCGCCGCCCAGGTGCCACTGGTCAGCGACGGCGCCTGCTCGACCATGGGCATCGACGCCGCCAAGGAAGCATGTGCCGGTGGCACCGGCACCGACTCCTGCTACGGCGACAGCGGCGGCCCGCTCGTGGTCACCGGCACCGACGGTGCACCCAAGCTCGCCGGCGTCACCAGCTGGGGCGACGAGTGCGGCGGCGCCACCCCCGGCGTGTACGCCGACGTGCCGGGTCTGACCGACTTCATTCGTTCGGCATCTGACGACTCGACGGCCACCCCGACCGGCGATACCCCTGGCACCGGGACCCCGACACCGGAGTCGCCAGCTGACGACACGCCGATCACCGGGACGCCCACGACCGACGCTCCGGAACTCGACGGCGACGACGGGATGTTCGACGACGACTGGGCCGAGTGGGAGGCCGAGTTCGGTGACGGCGAGTGGGACGACACCGATTGGGAGGACACCGATTGGGAGGACACCGATTGGGAGGACACCGATTGGGAGGACACCGATTGGGAGGACAGCTTCCTGGTCGAGATCGACGGCGAGTGGGTCGAGATGACCGATGCCGAGTTCGACGAACTCTTCGGCACCGACGCGTTCCTCGATGACGACTTCGCTGACGAGGACCACGAGTTCTGCCCGTGATCCTGAGCGCCGACACGGGCGCTGATCCATCGACATCGAGCCGCCGAGCGGCTCGACCTCCGCCCGACGGGAGGCCTCAGCAATGAGGTCTCCCGTCGATCGCGTTCGGGGAACGAGGCGCCGGTAGGGTCGCCGAAGGGAGGTCCTCCATGGAACCGTGGCAGATGTCAGCCGGCGAGCAGGCAGCGGCGATCGCCGCAGGCGAACTGAGCAGCGTCGAGGTGGTCCAGGCACACATCGACCGCATCGCCGCCGTGAACGGCAAGCTCAACGCCGTCACCACAGTGCTCGACTCGGCACTCGACGACGCAGCCGCAGCCGACGCGGCACGTCAGGCCGGCGCCGAGCTCGGTCCCCTCCACGGCGTCCCCTTCACCATCAAGGAGAACCTCGACGTCGCCGGCTCGGCCACCACCGAGGGACTCGTCGCCTACGAGCACAACGTCGTCGACACCGATGCACCGGTGGTCGAGCGCATGCGGGCCGCCGGTGCCATCGCCCTCGCCCGGACCAACCTGCCCGACCTCGGGCTGCGCGTCCACACCGACAGTGGGTTGCGGGGCCTCACCCGCAACCCACACCACCACGACCGCACTGCTGGTGGTTCCAGCGGCGGTGAAGCCTCCTCACTGGCGTCGGGCATGTCGCCGATCGGACTCGGCAACGACATCGGCGGCTCACTCCGCAATCCCGCGTTCTGCTGTGGTGTCGCGTCGATCAAGCCGGGCTTCGGACGTGTGCCCAGCGCGGCGATGACCGAACCACGCAGCGGCACGCTCGTCGCACAGCTGATGGCGGTGGACGGACCGATGGCCCGGACGGTCGCCGACGTGCGCCTGGGTCTCGAGGTGCTCGCAGGGCCACACCCTCGGGACCCCTTCAGCCTGCCCCTGGAGATGCGTGGGCCCGAGGTCGCCAAGCGAGTCGCACTCGTTCCCGAACCCGAGGGCGGCACCACCGATCCGGGCATCGCGGAGAGCGTTCGCCGTGCCGGTGCAGCGCTCGAGGCCGCCGGCTACGAGGTCGAGGAGATCGCCCCGCCCGTCGTGGCAGAGTGCGCCCGGCTGTGGGCCGCGTGGCTCGTCGGCGAGACCTCGATCCTGCTCCCGATCCTCGAGACCGTCATGTCCGAGGGAGCGCTCACGTTCCTCGAGAACGCCCGCGAGCTGTGGCCCGAGGCCGATCATCTCAGCGCCATCACGACCCTGACCGAGCGGCACGTGGTGGCACGTGCCTGGTCGGAGTTCATGGCGGACTGGCCCATCGTCGTCGGGCCCGTGTGGTGCCATCCGGCCTTCCCCCACGGCTTCGACATCGACTCTCCGGACGGGACAGCCCAGGTCGTCGAGCTGTTGCGCTACGTCACGCCGTTCAACCTGCTCGGCCTGCCGGCCGCAGTCGTCGGCGCAGGTGCGCTGCCCGACGGCATGCCCGCCGCAGTGCAGGTCGGCACCGACCGCGGACGTGAGGACCTGGCGCTCGACGTCGCCGAGGTCATCGAAGCCGCCTTCGGCGCACCGAGACCCATCGATCCCCGCTGGTGAGCGAACGTCGACCCAGCGTCGACTGGCGATTCCGCGGCTGGCGGGTCGTCGGTTCCGGCGCGTTGCTGCAGGCGGTGTACACCGCGCTGATCCTGCAGGCGTACGGCCAGTACGCCGTGATCCTCGAGAAGAGCTTCGGCTGGTCGAAGTCGGCGTTGTCCGCCGGTTACGCCCTGAACCGGGCCGAGTCGGCACTGCTCGGGCCCATCCAGGGGTGGGCCCTCGACCGGTTCGGCGCCAAGCGCGTCGCACGCGTGGGCGCCGTCATCGGGACCATCGGCTTGCTCGCCTTCAGCCAGGTCCAGGAGCTCTGGCAGTTCTTCGCGGCTTTCGTGTTGATCTCGGTCGGCTCCAGCCTGTCCGGGTTCCTGACGGTCACGACCTCGGTGGTGCGCTGGTTCGAGCGTCATCGGGCCAAGGCGCTGTCGATCAGCGGCATGGGGTTCGCCATCGGAGGCGTCGTCGTTCCCCTCGTGGTGCTGTCGATGGAGCAGCTCGGCTGGCGGGAGACCGCAGCGATCTCTGCGGTGATCTTCTTCGTCTTCAGCTGGCGGTTGGCTGCCGAGCTCGAAGGAGGGCCGTCCGACTACGGGCTCGAGGTCGACGGCCTCGCGCACGTCGACCGTGAGGTCGCCCCCAAGGCCGAGGGACTGACCGAGGTCCACTTCACCGCCAAGGAGGCGATGCGGACCCGGGCGTTCTGGATGATCTCGCTCGGCCACATGAGCGCACTGTTCGTCGTGGGCGCCGTACTGGCCCACCTGTCCCTCTACCTGACCTCCGAGCAGGGCTACACGCTCCAGCGAGCCAGCTTCATCGTCGCGGCACTCCCGCTCGTGCAGCTCGGTGGCATGTTCATCGGTGGTTGGCTGGGTGACCGGATCAACAAGCGCCTCATCGCCTGCGTGGCGATGGTCGGCCACTCGGTCGGCCTCCTGTTGCTGGCGTACGCGAACGGTGCAGCGATGATCTGGGCCTTCGTGGTGCTTCACGGTCTGGCGTGGGGCGCTCGTGGCCCACTGATGCAGGCGTTGCGCGCCGACTACTTCGGCTCGACCAGTTTCGGGGCGATCATGGGCGTCAGCTCGCTGCTGGTCATGCTCGGCACCGGCCTCGGGCCACTCGTGGCCGGCATCCTCGCCGACCGCACCGGCAGCTACGAGACCGGCTTCACGATCATCGCGGTGATCACGCTGGTCGGCATGGTGTTCTTCGTGCTCGCCACACCGCCGAAGCCACCCGTCCGGCCTGAGACACCGGCCAGCGAGGAGGCCGCACACAGCGGCGAGGACACAGCGCTCAGCGCCGACTGAGCCGGCGACCTCCCGGACCCAGGTCGGCCCGTCGCCCGGCGACGTCGCCTGCCTGGTAGCCGACACCGTTGGACACCGAACGCCGCATCGTCCCGAGCTTCGGGAACGCCTCGGCGACCGCGTCGTCGACCGCCAGTTCTCGACTGACGAGCACCGGGTGCAGGCCTGGGGTCTCGTCGACAGCTTCTCGGCGTGCGGTCTCACGCACTTCGTGCAGACGCCAGCCGACTCGGTCGGCGTACCCGTGGTGAAAGGCGTTGCGGAACGACTTGCGCCGCGACGAATGCACCGGGCCACTGGCTTCGGCCAGCCGGAGTTCGGCCGCGGACTGAACGAGCAACGAGGTGAAGAGCAGCTCGACCGCGTCGAGATCGGTGCCGATGCCGAACACGGTGCTGACCTCGAATCCGGGTTGGTACACGGCTCGGCAGCCGGCCGCCTCGGCGATGGCACCGAGCAGCGAGGCTTGGGCCTTCACGTAGGGCCGCTCGTGCCAGATGCGCACCGCCGCCGGTGCGGACTCATCGGGGTCCTCGAGCATCGCTGTGGCGATCGAATGGCGCGACATGAGCTCATGCGCCTTCGCGGTGAAGGCATCGGCTTCGCCCTCGAAGGTGGTCGCCTCTGCCTTGGCCAGCAGTGCCCGGACCTTGGCCAGCACTCGTGCGTCGGCATCAGGCCCCGCAGCGTCGATCTCGCGGCGGACGGTGACGTCGACCATCCGTGGCAGGCGAGACACGAAACCGATCAGGTCGTGCAGCTCGTGTGGCGTGCCGAACGTGATCGACCGGAGATCGGCGGCGCCGGACACGGTTCGCTCGTGATCCGACACCCAGGCCGACGACCGCTCGGCGGGGTGCCGACGGCGGGCGACGACGAGGCCGGCACAGGCAGCGGCACGGACGTGGGCGGCGAAGGACCGGTCGACGACGCGCAGGATCTCCGACGACGTCCAGTTGCCGCTCCAGGCGCGGTCGATGGCGTCGGCCAGTTCCTCGGCGAGCTGGGTCAGGGGGTCGGCGACGGGATGTGAACGGCTCATGTGAAGACCCTCGCGCGCGGGTGGGACGGTGGGCCCGAGCGACGTCAGCGCGGCCGAAGTCCGTCGAGCATGAACGCCGTGATGCGACGGATCAGGTCATCGACGTCGGTCGACCGATAGCCGCGAGCCTCGGCGATCTTCTCCATCGACGGCCAGAGCTGGACGAGGCCTTGCATCGACGACCAGCACAACGCGGTGGCGTCGCCGATGTCGAAGTCGGCGTCCAGCTCGTCCCGCAGATCGACCATGAGGTCCTCGAGACGCTGGAAGGCCGCGTAGGAGATGAGGTCGAGCTCTTCGCTGCGGTCGTCGATCATGTCGTGGCGGAACATGACCGCACAGTGCGCCGGGCGCTCCATGCCGAGGCGAACGTACGCCTGGCCCATGGCGACGAAGCGCTCTTCGATGTCGTCGATCCCGGCCTGGGCCTCGACCATCGACGCCTCGAGGTGGGTGAAGCCCTCGATGGCGAGCGACGTGAGCAGGCCGCGCATGTCGCCGAAGTGGTGGGCTGGCGCAGCGTGCGACACGCCGGCACGGCGCGCCACCTCGCGGAGGCTGAACGCTCCGAGACCCTTCTCGATGATGACCTCCTCGGCGGCCCGACGCAGCGCGTTCGGCAGGTCGCCGTGGTGGTAGGTGGCGCTTGTCACGGCCTCCATTGTCCCAAAGATCTTGACGCCGTCAAGTCAGGTCTTTACGTTGTCAACTTGTCAGCGTAAAGACCGAGTAGGGGGACACGACATGGCGACCACGCAGGAACCACCCGTCACCGACACGACCTCACCGAACACGACTCCCGTCAGCGACCGAGGCCACGAGCGTCGCTGGTTGACCCTGGCCGTGCTGTGCCTGGCGTCGTTCGTGACCGTGCTCGACGGCACCATCGTCAACGTCGCACTCCCCAGCCTGTCGGTCGAGCTCGGCGCGTCGACCCGCGAACTGCAGTGGATCGTCGATGCGTACCTGCTGGTCTTCACCGGCCTGCTGCTCGCGGCTGGTGGCCTCGGCGACCGGTACGGCCGTCGACGGGCGCTCGTCATCGGCCTCATCGCCTTCGGTGCCACCAGCGCCTACGCGGGGTCGGCGACGACGGCCGGCGAGCTGATCCTCGCCCGTGGCCTCATGGGCATCGGCGCAGCACTGATCTTCCCGGCCACGCTCGCCCTGCTGACCAACGTGTTCACCGACCCGAAGGAACGAGCCGCTGCGATCGGCGCGTGGAGCGGTGTGTCGGGTCTCGGCGTCGCTTCCGGCCCGATCATCGGCGGCTGGCTGCTCGAGAACTTCTGGTGGGGCTCGGTGTTCTACGTGAACCTGCCGGTCGTCGCGCTCGCCATCGCCGGGACCGTCGCCGCCGTCCCCGAGTCCCGAGATCGCGAGGCACCCGGCCTCGACTGGACCGGACTGTTCGCCTCGATCGTCGCCATCGGCGCACTCGTCTTCACCATCATCGAGGCGCCCGAGTGGGGCTGGACCGACCCACGCACGATGCTCGGCTTCCTCGTCGCCGCGGTCTCGCTCGCCCTGTTCGTCTGGTGGGAGCTGCGCATCGACCACCCGATGCTCCCGGTGCGGATCTTCGAGAACCTGCGCTTCAGCGCCGCCAGCGTGGCCATCACCTCGGCGTTCTTCGCCCTGTTCGGCTTCATCTTCCTGATCACCCAGTACTTCCAGCTGGTCCGTGGCTACGGACCGCTCGAAGCCGGTCTGCGCACGCTGCCCGTCGCCACAGCGATCGCCGTCAGCTCGGTGATCTCGCCGAAGATCGTCGAGCGGGTCGGCACCACGAGGGTCGTCGCTGCGGGCCTGACGTCGATGGCCATCGGCTTCTTCTGGGAGTCGACCGCCTCGGCCTCCACCCCCTACCTCGAGATCGTCGGCCAGATGATCTTCCTCGGCGTCGGCCTCGGCTCGACCACGGCACCGGCCACGGAGTCGATCATGGGCTCGCTCAGCGCCGACAAGGCCGGCGTGGGCTCGGCCGTCAACGACACCACGCGGGAGCTGGGTGGCACCCTCGGCGTGGCCGTCGTCGGCTCGGTGTTCAGCTCCGTCTACGTCTCGTCGCTCGATGGTCGCGAGGTGTTCGACCAGCTCGGGCCCGACGCCCAGCACGCCACCGAGGAGAGCGTGGCCGCGGCCCGCTTCATCGCCCCCGAACTCGGCCAACTCGCGACCGCCTACGTCAACGAGGTCAACGACGCCTTCCTGTCGGGCCTCAACGTCGTGTGCATCGTCGTCGCCTGCGTCGCCCTCGGCGGTGCTGGCTTCGCCGCCCGTTTCCTGCCCGCACGTGCGCAGGCCTGACTTCTCTCCCCACCCACCCCACCACCGGCACCCCCTCGATCCCACTCAGGAGCTCACTGTGAACAGCACCCAACACCTCGACACAGCCCAGCTGGACGGCGCCCAGCCCATCGCCGAACGCACCCGTCTCGAGGGCGTGACTCAGTGGCTCGACGACCATCCGCGCACCTGGCTCGGTGTGCTGCTCGGCATCACGGCGCTCCTCGTCGTGCCGTTCCTGGCGATGGCGCCCGACGAGTCGGCGTCGACCGAACCGGGTGGCCCGGTGTTCGACGCCCGTGACGCCGTGGACGAGTTGTTCGTGTCCGACGTGCACGTCATGTTCTCGGTCATGGAGGCCGAGGATGGCGATCTGGCCGACGCCGAGACGCTCCGGGGGATGCTCGCCACCCACGAAGCACTTCGCGCCGATGAGCGTTTCGGGCCGTTGTTGTACCGCTGGTTCGAGGCAGAGTCGGGCTACGACGCCGTCGGCATCGTGGCGCTGCCCGAGCTCGTCGACCGCGAACTCTCGGCGACCGGCGGACTGGCCACAGCGACCGACGCCGACGTCGACGCCGCCATCGTCACGCTGATCGATCGCCACGGCGAACGCAGCGACGTCCTCGGCATCTCCGCTGTGTCCTCGTTCGACGGACAGCGGTGGACCATCCCTGCCGTCAACTCGCCCGTGCTCACGGACAACGAGCAGCTCGGCTTCGGCAACACGTCCGTCAGCCTCGGCGGCGGAACCGAGATCGAGGAGTTCGATCGCGACGTCCAGGAGGTACTGCGTGGGACTGCAGGCCTCGGCGTGTGGGGCGTGGCGATCGACGTCAACCTGACCAGCCAGGAGCAGGGCGCGGTCGCCGGCCCCTTCATCGGCTTCACGATCCTCGCCGTCCTGCTCATCGTGGCCGCCACGTTCCGCAGCTACTGGGTCATGGCCGTCGTCGGCACCGCGCTGATGGCGCTCATCGTCTGGCTCAAGGGGATCTCGAACCTGATCGGCCTGGAGGACGACCTCGTGCTCAGCCTGATCGTGCCGATCGCCATGGTGTCGTTCGGCGTCGACTTCGCCTTCCACTCCATCGGCCGCTACCGGGAAGAGCGGTCCGAGGGTCGACGGGCCTCGCCAGCCGTGGTCCGTGGCCTCGCCGCCGTGTCCGCTGCCTTGGTGCTCGCCCTCACCTCCGACGGCGTGGCCTTCCTGTCGAACGTCAGCGCCGGGATCGAGTCGATCATCCAGTTCGGCGTCGGCGCTGCCATCGCACTCGCCGCAGCGTTCGTGCTGCTCGGTGTCGCCAGCCCGCTCGTGATCTCCCACATCGAGCGCAACGTGCCCGCACCGACCACAGGTCGTCGCAGCACCGCCGGGCGGATCATCGGTTCGCTCCTGGCCGCACAGATGGTCATGGCCTCCGTGCTCCTGATGGTGTTCGTACTGCCATTCGTCGGTGTCGTCCTCGCCGTGTTGACGGTCGTCATAATCCTCGTCCTCCCGTATCGCCGGCAGCGTCAGCGTGAGGGCGCCCGGGTCGACACGACCGACGTCATCGACACCTCCGACCGTGTCGCCGAGCCGATCGGTACCGCCGTCGCCTCGGTCGCCCGTCGCCCGCGCATCGTGGTGCCGGTCGCACTGGCCGTCACGGCGGTCATGGCCACGTTCGCCGTGCAGGTCCCGACCGAGTTCGACGTCGAGGACTTCTTCAGCGCCGACACCGACTTCGTCACCGGCCTCGATCTGCTCGACGAGCACGTGGGCGACCGTGGCGGCGAACCGGCGCAGCTGTACGTCGAGGCCGACCTCGCCGACCCGGCTGTGCTCGCCCAGGTCGCCGCAGCCGTCGAGGAGATCCAGAGCCTGGACACCGATGCATTCGCACGTGAGGCCGACGGGCTGGTCCGTGTCGAGCGGGGCGTGCTGAACGTGTTCGACGAGATGTGGGCCAGCCCCATCGCCGCCGACCTCATCGCCCAGCAGAGCGGCGTCGCCATCACCGACACCGACGGCAACGGCATCCCCGACACCCGCGAACAGATCATCGCTGTCGTCGAGGTGGCCTCTCAGATGGGCATACCGATCGACGCCGAGCGAGTCACCCTGACTCCCGACGACGTCGCCACCTCCGTGGCCATCGGAGAGCGCAGCGCCACCGTCTTCGAACTCAACCTCGTCGACAGCCGGGCACAGGAGTCCGTGGCGAACGCCCGGGCGCTGCTCGATCCGATCGGTGACGATCTCGAAGCCGGCCTCGACGAGTCCTTCGTCCAGGTCACCGGCAGCCCGTTCGTGCGTGAAGCGTCGCTCGACGCAACGAGCCGGGCGCTCAACGTCTCGCTGCCGATCGCACTCGTGCTGTGCCTGCTGGTGGCGACCGTGTTCCTGCGCTCGATCCGCTATGGCCTCGCCAGCATCGCCCCGATCGTGATGGTCGTCGCCTGGCTCTACGGCTTCATGCAGCTCACCGGCTTCGCCATCAACTTGGTGACCGCCACGATCGCCGCCGTGTCGATCGGCATCGGCATCGACTTCGCCATCCACTTCATCGCCCGTTACCGCGAGGAGCTCGAGCGTCACGGCAACCGCGACATCGCGGTGCGCATCAGCGGCGAGGGCACGGGCACAGCGCTCGTGGCCTCGGCCATCAGCTCGGCCGTCGGCTTCGGGATCCTGGCCTTCGCACCGATGCCACTGTTTGCCGCCTACGGCCTGCTGACGGCGATCATGATCATGATGGCGCTCGTCGCCACCCTGGTCGTCCTGCCCGGCATCCTCGTGCTCATCACCAAGGACGAGCCGACGCCGGCGACGGCGTGAGCAACGTAGTCATCTGACACAGCGTCGAGCTGCGCCGTCTGCCGGATCGATCCGCTGGGCGGCGCGGTGTCGCGTTCGCGCCGGGCTGCGTCAGGCGACGACGACCCGGTTTCGACCATCGCGTTTGGCTCGGTAGAGCGCCTCGTCTGCCGTCATCGCCAGGTGCTCCGCAGACGGGTCACTCGGACCAGTCACGACCAGACCGACCGAGATCGTGACCCGACCACCCGGCTGGTGTTCGGCACCAGGGATGTCGGCCGACTCGACCGCCGCTCGGACACGCTCCAGCACCTCGATGGCCTCGGCCTCTGTCGTGTCGGCGAGCACCACCGAGAACTCCTCGCCGCCGTAGCGGTACACCACATCGGCCGACCGGACGTTCGCAGCGAGACACTCGCCGACGGTCTGCAGCGCGACGTCGCCGGCCTGATGGCCGTTGGTGTCGTTGAAGTGCTTGAAGTGGTCCACGTCGACCATCGCGAAACCGACCACCGAACCACGTGGCAACGCCGCGAGATCCCGGTCGAGACGGCGGCGGTTCTTCAACCCCGTCAGACCGTCGACGTCCGCTTCGGTCACTGCGGAGGAGTGGGCGACGGCAGCCGCGAGCGCCGAGCCCACCAGCGGCGCGAAGGCCTGCGACTGCTCGACCGCGTCGCGACCCAACGGTCGATCGGCGCCACGCTGCACCGCCAACACACCGACGACCCGACCGCCTGACGCGACCGGCATCGCGAGGACCGAGAGCTCCTCATCGCCGACGAGAAGTTCGACCGTCGCGGGCTGGATCGTCTCGATCACACGACTCATGTGGCGACCTTCGACGAGCGCCTCAGCGAGCGCCATGTCACCGGCGAGCACCGACTCGTTCGACACCGACCACATCACGCCGCCATCGGTGTCGATGGCGCTTGCCGCCTCTTCGACGGCGATTCGTGCGACGGCGTCGACGTCGAGCGCGGCGGTCATCCGACGTGACGCCTCGAGCAGCCACCCGGCATCGTCGGGCCTGCTCCGTCTGCGATCCTTCGTTCCGCCGCCTCTGCGAAGGACGAGGGCGAGCACCACGAGTCCGGCTGCGACGCCACCGGCGACGAGGAACGGCAGCACACCGAAACCGCCAGGATCGTCGGCAGCAGCTGCGGGTTCGGCGGCCGACGCCACCGGCACCGCGTCGGAGTTCGTGGACACTTCAGGCGTCGTCGATGCGTCGGCGACGACGTCGGTCGGCGCCACCGTCGTCTCGACAGGAGCGGGCGCCGCCTCGACGGGGGGCTCGGTCACCGGCACGGTCGTGTCGACGACGGTCGTCGACGGGACGTCGGCCGCGTCCGCCTCGAGCAGTCGCTCGTAGAGCGCGTCCGGCGTGGGCAGCTGCCCCTCGTCGAGCAGATCGAAGAAGTGCCCGATGACGTAGACCTCGCTCTCGCCGACCGAGCGATCGCGGGTCCCCGCAGCACCCTCACGCAGCAGCAGATCGGTCACTGCGACGAGCCACGGCATCGGGTCGACCGTGCCCGTCTGACCTTCCTGCACATCGACGATGACGTCGCGTGGCAACGGGCCCATCACGTTCAGGATCACCGGCGACAATTCACGACCGTCCTGCAGCAGACGTTCCATGAGAACGATGTTGTCGGTGTCGTAGTCGATCATCGTCTCGAAGAGCAGCCCGTCGTCCGGCAGCGGCACTTCGGCGAGGATCCGATCGACCATCGGATGTTCCTCGAACACCCCGGTCGCACCGATCGCTGCGACCTCTTCGATCACCCAGATCGTGGTCGTCTGCAGCCAGAAGTCGTCGCTGACGTCCAGATCGGTGAGCGGCACCTCGTCGAACGGCGGCACGTCGGCCTGACGTGCGCCCGCGGCCGACCCAGGGACGACACCGATCAGCATCAGCACTGCGACGAGAGTGAGGGCAGCCTTCGACACGAGTCCCCATCGGCACACGCGGCCCCGCAACTCAGTGTTTCTTCACCGGCACCCGAGATCTGGCGGGGAGTACCGCCTCAGCTGGTGCCGTCGGCGAGGCGTTGGGCGTAGTCGGCGACGTCGATCGTGCCGCCTTCTACCTGTGTCGCTGCTCGCTCTTCGTCGCTGAGGACGTCCTGGAACACGTCGATCCGCTTCCACGCAGGGGTCGGCTGGGCTCCGGTGCCGTCGGGCACGTACTTCGACGTCTCGACCCGTGCGTGGCGGTGGATGTAGCGGGCGCAGTTCGGGAAGACCTGGCGAACCGTGCAGCGCACGACGAACTGCGCGCCGGGGAACGATGCGACGAGATCCGGATCTCGATCGATCAGCGCGTCGGCCTGGACCCGAAGCCGGTTCGGTGTGACCTGATCGATGAACAACATGCCGATCGAGCCGGTGGCGGCGATGTTGCCCGTCGACCAGTACATGCCGTTCCCGTCGTAGGACGGGAACACGAGCGTGGTCTCGTCGAGCACCCTCACCAGGCCGACGGGCCCGCCCTTGTACGACACCGAGGGGTTGCCCTCCCCGTCGACGGTCGCCAGGAAGAAGTGGTCCTGGCGTTCGATGAAGGCCCGCTGATCGTCCGAGATCGACTCAGCGATGATGAGCGCCATCCGTTCACCCAGCGCACGTCGACCCTGCGT
>JAHDHM010000011.1:9430-10073 GCA_020631315.1 Acidimicrobiales bacterium | reverse complement strand
CCTGGAGCTCGATCTGTTCGGAGGTGTAGGTCACGCCGGCGACCGTACTCCCGGCCGTGCAGACCAGATCAGTCGATCAAGGCCGACGAGAGCCGCTGACGTCGACCGTCGGCGAACCATGCGGCCTCGAGCCCTGCATTCTCGAACACGGGGGTGAAGCGTCCGTCGACGCCGCGGATCTCGACGTGCTGCGGTTCGATCAGTGCCGGATGGACATTGCCGGTCGCTGCGGCGACCTTCGCCAGCTCGTGGTTCAGGGCGTCGATGTAGTTGGCGCAGCGCACCGACTTGTCCGTCGGATCGAGTCCTCGGGTCAGCCAGCGGCTCTGGGTGGCGACACCCGTCGGGCAGTGACCGGTGTGGCACTCCTGGGCCTGGATGCAGCCGATGGCGAGCATCGCCTCACGACCCACGCCGATGAGGTCGACGCCCATGGCCATGGCCGCCACCGCGTCGGAGGCGAACCCGAGCCGGCCCGATCCGATGAAGACGAGATGATCGGCCAGTCCCTCACGGGCGAACGCCGAGTAGACGACCGGGAAGCCCCGACGGAACGGCAACGAGACGTGGTCGGAGAACACGAGCGGCGCCGCGCCGGTGCCGCCCTCGACCATCCCTACATCTGCAAGGTCTACGACACCGG
>JAHDHM010000011.1:0-9420 GCA_020631315.1 Acidimicrobiales bacterium | reverse complement strand
GCCGTCGACGGACACGAAGTCCGGCCCGCGGCCGGTGGCGGCCATGTGTGCAGCGAGCTCGCGCCAGAACTCCTCCTGCCCGACGGCGGACTTGATGCCGACGGGTACGCCCGTGGCATCGGCGATCCTCTCGACGAACTCGACCAGCGATGGCACGTCGCCGAACGCCGTGTGGCGTGCTGGTGAGGCGACCGTCTGACCGATCGGCACACCGCGAGCCTCAGCGATCTGCTTCGTCACCTTGCCGCCGGGCAACAACCCGCCCAGCCCAGGCTTGGCGCCCTGACTGAGCTTCACCTCGATGGCCTTGACCGGGGCGCCCTCCATCGAGCGGAGCATCGAGTCCAAGGAGAACGAACCGTGCTCATCGCGGGCGCCGAAGTAGCCGGTGCCGAGCTGGAAGACCAGATCACCACCGTGCCGGTGATGCGCGCTGATGCCGCCCTCACCGGTGTTGTGCAGGCAGTTGGCGATCGCTGCACCCTTGTTGAGCGCTTCGATCGCCGGGCCCGACAGCGAACCGAAGCTCATCGCCGAGATGTTCGTGATCGACTGCGGCCGGAACGCATGTGGCCGATCTCGCCAGGCACCCATGACCTTCGCCGCGCCACCGACGGCGTCGTTCTCTGCGACGAGCGGAAAGGCCGAGTGCCGGACGATGACGTAGTTGTCGACGTCGAGGTCGTTGTCGGTGCCGAAGCCGAAGTACGAGTTCTCCTGCTTGGCAGTCGCGTAGACCCACCGGCGCTGGTCCCGGCTGAACGGCCGCTCTTCGTCGTTGTTGGTGACGATGTACTGGCGCAGCTCGGGACCGACCCGCTCCAGCAGGTAGCGGAGGTGTCCGATCACCGGGAAGTTCCGCAGGATCGCGTGTCGTGTCTGCACGAGGTCGTAGGCCGCGACCAGCACGAGGAACACGACGACGATCAGGACGATCCACAGCCAGATGCTCACAACAGTGACGCTACCCAGGGAACCGACACGAGCTCTCGTCGAACGAAGTGAGTTGCGCGGTCACGCCAATAGGCTCGTCATCCCGCGTTCCTGAGGAGGACACATCATGGGTCTGTTCGACAAGGCGAAGGATCTCGCCAAGGACCACGCCGACAAGGTCGACGACGCGATCGACAAGGCAGCCGAGATGGCCGACGAGAAGACCGGCGGCAAGTTCGGCGACAAGATCGACATGGCCGCCGACAAGGCCAAAGACGCTCTGGAGGACTGAGCGTCCCGAGAGCACAGCCGCTTTGGAGGACTGAGCGTCCCGAGAGCACAGCCGCTCTGGAGGACTGAGCCCTCAGACGGTCAGCAGTCGGTGCTTCGACTCGAGATCACTGTGATCGAGGTAGGCGCCGAGGAATCGACGTGACCCGGTGAAGCCGGTGCGTCCGTGCATCACCCGCCAGTTGTCGATCAGCATCGCTCGGCCCGGCCGCCACTCCAGATGGAGTCGGCGAGCCGGGTCGTCTGCTGCCTGGGCGAGTTCGGCGTACGCCCGGCGGAACTCGGCGTCGAGCTCGCCGAGATGGAACGGCGACCGGTCGTAGTTGTTGTACGAGACCTGCACGAGCCGACCTCGGTGGTCGAGCCGTAGGGCAGGGCGAGCGGTCGACACGTTCACACCGGGTTCGACGTAGTGCCCGGGAACCGGGACCGCGGCCAGCAGCGCGGCAGCCTCGGCATTCGCGGCGGCGACATCAGCGGCCACGGCGAACGCATCGATGAGGGTCGAGTCGCCACCGGTGCCGGCGCGTTCCTGGCACACGAACAACTGCAGGCCCGGCGCATCGTGCAGATATGTCCCGTCGGTGTGCTGGCCGAGATCAGCGGTCCCGTACGCACTGTCGGCGTGGTCGGTCACGTCGGCGGCGAGTTCCCACACGTCGCCGAAGAAGGTGCGGCGAACGGGCCCGATCAGCGAGGCGATCTCGCGGGTCCCGTCCTCGCCGGCCGTCACGCCGTCGAAGGTGATGACTCCCCAGCGCCACAGTGCTTCGACCACGTCAGCCCGCAGGGCTGCGTCGGCACGCAGATCGTCGACGTGGAACTCGCTCAGATCCATCGAGCCTGGGTCGGACCAGAGGGACACATCGTCGGCGAGGCCGAGATCGGCGGGGAGCGGGTCGATCGCAGGGATCCGATGTGCCTCGAGCGCGGCGGCCAACGCCGCTCGGGACACCGTCGTCTGCAGGCCGTCGGCCCACATGCACTCGACCTGACCTGCGGTCACCCGCACGCCACGCAGCGGTGGTGAGTCGACGCCGAACGTCATCCGGATGCGTTGCCGCGTCTCGGGGTCGACCGACGTGGGGTCGTCGGCATGGTCGAACAACCACGCCCAGCTCAGGTCGGCGGACCTGCCGCCGGCCTCGATGTGCACGCCCTGGTCGTTCGGCTCGATGCGCATCGCCCGATTCTGCCCCCGTCAGCCCGGAAGTCGATGGACCCGGCGGTGGTCAACGGTCACACTCTCGCCATGACCGAGCTGCCCGATCACGTCGCAGAGAACCGTCGCCACTGGGACGAGCGCGCCCACGAATGGGTCGCCTCAGGCGAACGCCTGTGGGCGTGTGAGACCCCACAGTGGGGCGAGTGGGGAGTGCCTGACGACGAGTGCCCGATGTTGCCTGCGGACATGACGGGCATGGACGCCATCGAGCTCGGTTGCGGCACCGGCTACGTGTCCGCGTGGATGCAGCGCCGTGGTGCTCGGGTGGTGGGCATCGACAACTCGAGCGAGCAACTCGCGACCGCTCGCCGGATCGCAGCCGAGTACGGCGTCGACGACATCGAGTGGATCCACGGCGATGCCGAGAACGTCCCGAAGCCCGACGAGTCGTTCGACTTCGCGGTGTCGGAGTACGGCGCCGCCATCTGGTGCGACCCGAACGTCTGGCTACGCGAGGCGCACCGGTTGCTTCGCCCCGGCGGCCGTGTGACGTTCCTCGGCAACTCGCCGCTGACCGCCGCGTGTGCACCGCTCAACGGAGCGAACATCGACCGAACACTGCACCGCCCGATGTTCGAGGTCGGCAAGCTCGATTGGCGGCTCGTCGAGATCGACCCGGGTGGTGTCGAGTTCAACATGACGCTGTCGAGTTGGTTCGCGCTGTTCCGGGAGATCGGCTTCCAGGTCGACGACTACCGCGAACCGCGGCCGGCACCGGGCGACGACGACACACCGTTCGTCGTCTCACGTGACTGGGCCCGGGATCACCCCTCGGAGCAGGTGTTCTTCCTCACCAAACGCTGAGCCGACGACACCAATGGCGCAGCCGGTCGCCGCCGAGCCGGGCGCTCAGAGACGAGCGGCGATCGCGTCGGCCGCTGCGAGACCGCTCAGGAACGCGCCTTCGACCTTCGGGCCGTCGAACGCCTCGCCGGCGAGCGCGACCACGGGGGCGTCGCCCCAGACGACGCACTTCTCGGGCCACATCTTCGTGGGGCCCGCGTAGCGCCAGCGCTGCACCGAACTCTCGACCGGTGTCGCCGACCCGACGACGTCGGCAGCAGCGTCCCAGACTGCGGCGACCAGTTCGTCGTCATCACCCTTCCACCACCGGTGGGACCACTCCTCGGACAAGTGGAACGTCAGCGCAGGCTGACTCGACACGCCCTTGGCGCAGTTGTCGGCGATGAACGTGACGGCCGGGTCGTCGTGGGCCTGATGGCCGCCGTGATCGGCGAGGTTCGTCTCGCCTTCGAAGGTCGACATGACGGCGATGGTCGGGCGATAGGCGATCTCGGTGGTGAACCGGACCGCCAGCTCCGGGTCGGGCAGCAGCTTCGACATCGAGAGGACCGCAAGGCTCTGCGGGACCGGTGCGGTGAGGACGTACGCCTGCGCCGGGTGATCGGCGAGATCCACCACCGTGGTCTCGGTGGCGACGTCGAGATCGGCAGCCATCCACTTCGCCAGCGACGTCATCGCCTCGGCACCGCGCCATCTCGGGTAGCCATCGACCTCGCCGAAGCCTCGGGTCCATTCGACGACGGCACCTGCCTCGACCGCGTCGGCGACGAGCTCGCTGAACTCCGGCGATCGCGTCGTGAAGAACTGCGCACCATGATCGAACCTGACCTCGCCGCGACGACGAGATGCCATCCGTCCGCCGACACCGCGGGACTTCTCGAGCACGCGTACCGAGTAACCGGCCGAGGTCAGCGAGCGAGCCGCCGCGAGGCCCGAGATGCCAGCACCGACGACCACGACGTCGACCTTGGGGGGAACATGTGCGTCTGGTCCGGGGTTCACGGCTCGGACTCTACGGTGCAGTCCGGGTGATCAGCCGAGTCGGGCGATGGCGTCCGCACCCGAACCCGCCATCCTGACGGGGCCACGCTGCAACCCTCCCGCGATCCCTGGAGCAGACCGTGACGATCACCGACGACACGAACACCGACCAGGTGACCGATCTGCGACGACGTTTCGTCGAGATGCGCCGCACCACCGATTCGCTCGCCGCGCCTCTCTCGCTCGAGGACCAGGTCGTCCAGTCGATGCCCGACGCCAGCCCCACCAAGTGGCACCTCGGTCACACCACCTGGTTCTTCGAGACCTTCGTGCTCGACGAGGCACCGTTCGACGAGCAGTTCTCGTACCTGTTCAACAGCTACTACGAGACGATCGGTCGACGTCAGCCCCGGGCCGAACGCGGCCTGTTGTCGCGGCCGCCTCACCAGCGGGTCGTCGACTATCGCCACCACGTCGACGAGGCCATGGACCGGCTGTTCGACGCTGACCCTACTCCTGAGCAGCTGGAACTCATCGAGCTCGGCATCCATCACGAACAGCAGCACCAGGAACTGATCCTCATGGATGCGCTGCACCTTCTGTCGTGCCACCCGTTCGCACCGGCCTACACCGACACACCGGTCGTCGCCTCGCCGTCGCATCCCGGCGGCTGGCTGCATCACGACGGCGGCCTCGTCGATGTCGGCCACACCGGCGACGGCTTCTCGTTCGACAACGAGACACCTCGCCACCGCACCTGGCTCGAGCCGTTCCGCATCGCCTCGAAGCCCGTCACCTGCGGCGAGTTCCGCCAGTTCATCGCCGATGGTGGGTACGACCAGGCGACGCTGTGGCTCTCGGATGGCTGGGGTTGGCGGAACCGCACCGGGCGCACCGCACCGGACTATTGGGACCTCGACCGCGGCACCCGCTTCGATCTCCACGGCGAGCACCCGATCGACGACGACCAGCCGCTCAGCCACATCACCTACTACGAGGCCGATGCGTTCGCCCGCTGGGCCGGGCTTCGGCTGCCTCGTGAGACCGAGTGGGAGGCCGTGTTCGGCAACGACGATCCGACCGACGGCCAGTTCCGTTCCGGCGATGCGTTCCACGCCGTCGGGCCTGAGGCAGGTCGAACCGGAGCGGTCGGCACGCTGTGGGAGTGGACACAGAGCGCCTACGACTCCTACCCCGGGTTCCGCACCGTCGACGGTGCCGTCGGTGAGTACAACGGCAAGTTCATGGCCAACCAGTTCGTGCTGCGAGGTGGCTCGTACATGACCCCGACCGGCCACTTCCGCACGACGTACCGGAACTTCTTCCACCCCCACACCAGCTGGCATGCCTCCGGCGTGAGGCTGGCCCGGGACGCCTAGAGACACAGCGTGAGGCTGGCCCGGGACGCCTAGAGACACAGCGTGAGGCTCGCCCGGGACGCCTGATCAGGGCTCCGCGATCTCGCCGTCGTTCCTCCTGTTCAGGCGAGTCAACCCGAGCACGACGAACGTCGCACCGGCAGCCGTGATGCCGAGGAGAAGGCGGCGATTCCAGTTCTCGGCGCCATTCGCGTCCGAATCCGGAACCTCGGGTCCGGTCACCGTGGGCGGAGGGGTCGGCTCGAGAACGGCGAAGTCCGCCAGCACCTCCGGTTCGAGTGTCGGGTCGACTGGTGAACCGGGACCGAGGATCTCGACGATCCAGTCGACAGGCCATGTGTTGCACTCGTTGACGAGCTGGCGATCGTCGACCACGAGATGCGCAAACGTCTCACCAACTAGGAGGTCAGGCTCCGACTCCGTATCAACCGGGTCCATCGTGAGCACGACGCGAGCAGCGACACGACCCTTCCAGACCTGGTCGACCTCGACCACGGCGACGCTCAACGGCTCGCCCGAGGGTCCGATGGTCACGTCGTCGAGACGTTGGACGACCGTGCCGCTGAAGACCAGCTCCGAGCGCTCGATCATCGCCTCGGGCGAGAGACAACTCAGTGCAACTGCGCGGCCTGGGGCCCCGAACACAGCCAGGACGAGCATCAAGACCGCCACGATCGTCTTCGCCACCATCTCGCCAGTGTTCCAGTTCCCGGCCGGTGGGTTCGGTCGGGTCGGTAGCCTGCCAGGGCGTGTTGCGGCTGGTCGTTGATCCGGAGCTGCCGGCCGACGAGCTGGACGACGACCCGTCGATCGAACGCGCCGCAGCACTGCTCCGGGCCGGCGGCCTGGTCGCCTTTGCGACCGAGACGGTCTACGGACTCGGCGGCCTGGCCCACGACGAGGACGCAGCCCGCAGCATCTTCGCCGCGAAGGGCCGCCCACCGGACGATCCGCTGATCGTGCACGTCGACTCCACATGGGATCTGTCGAACGTCGCCGCCTCGTGGTCGCCGCTCGCCCGGGCCCTCACCGAAGCCTTCTGGCCAGGGCCGCTCACGGTCATCACCCCGAAGGCCGAAGCGTTGCCCTCGCTCATCACGTCGGACCTGCCCGATGTGGCAGTGCGGGCGCCTGCACACCCGGTCGCGGCGGCGCTGTTGCGAAAGGTCGGTCGCCCGGTGGCGGCGCCGAGCGCCAACCGCTTCAGCTACGTGAGCGCGACGACTGCCGATCACGTCGAAGCCGACCTCGGCGACGCCATCGATGCAGTGTTGGATGCCGGACCCTCGACGGCCGGTATCGAGTCGACCGTCGTGCGCATCGAGGACGACCATGTCGTCGTGCTGCGCCACGGCGCCCTCCCCGCCGATGCCATCGCCGAACGACTTGGGGTCGAGGTGGTGGACGCGCCAGCTGCGGCGCCATCCGAGGGCTCCCCCGGACGACTCCTCACCCACTACGCACCCGGCACACACACGGTTGCCCGCCTCGCCGGTTCCGCAGCAGCACCCGACGGCGCAGTGCTGGTGCTCGGTTACGACGAGTCGGTGCGGCCTGTCGGCGGAGCATTCTCGTCGCTCGGCTCGCTCGACGATCTCGACGACGTGGCCCGGCATCTCTACGAGCGGCTTCGTCACGCCGACGGCCTCGGCCACGACACGATCGTCGTGGAGTTCACCGGACGGCCGGGTCTCGGGCGTGCCCTCGACGACCGCCTCCGCAAGGCCGCGAGCGGTCGGATCATCGGCACGTGACCGACCCGACCGCCGAGCTCAAGGCGACGCTCCGCCGGCTCGCGCTGCCGATCTACGTGCCGTGGTTCGGGGTCGCGTTCGGTACGGCGATGCTGCTGCCGATCCTGCCCGTCTACCTGACCGACCTCGGCCTGTCCTTCACCTCGGCGACCGTGGTGCTCGCCGCGACCGGTGTCGGCGCAGCGGCATCCGGCCTTCCGCTGGGAGCAGCGATGTCCCGCGTCGGCGAACGCGGCCTGCTGGTGGCGTCGATCCTGCTCTCGGCGCTCAGCGCTGCGCTGCTCGGCGCGACCGGCGTCATCGCCGTGCTGGTGATGCTGCGGCTCGGCACCGGCATCGGCTCGATGGGCATGCGTCTCGCACAGCAGACCCACATCGCCCGAACGGTCGACTCGTCACAGCGAGGCCGGGCCATGTCGTTGATGGGCGGCACCGCTCGAGCAGGCATCTTCGTCGGGCCGTTCGTCGGTGGCGCCCTCACCGACCTGACCTCACCCGAGACGACCTTCGTCGCTGCTGCCTGTGTGATGGGCGCCGGGCTCCTGCCCGATCTGATCATCAACCGACGTTCGGGCGCTCACGCACTCAGTGAGCCGACTCCTCCGCCGAGTAGTGACGATGAGCCGGCGCCGAGCATGACCGGGCACTGGCGTCGCCTCGTCATGATCGGCATCGGGCCTGCGCTGATCACGGCGGTTCGCAGCGGGCGGCTGATCGTGATCCCGTTGATCGCCGACGATCTCGGGCTGTCAGCGACGGCAGTCGGTGCGGTCGTCGCCATCGGCACGGGTGCCGACCTGATGCTGTTCCCCGTGGCCGGGTGGCTGATGGACCGTCACGGACGACTCTTCGCCACCGTCCCCGCCTTCACGCTCATGGGCATCGGCCTGCTGCTGCTCGGCACGGTTGACTCGACGGTCGGTGTCGTCATCGCCGGCACCGTGATCGGCATCGGCAACGGCATGAGCTCGGGCACGATGCTCACGATCGGCAGCGACGTCGCGCCCGCTGGAGTACGCGCCCCGTTCCTGGCCGGGCTGGGTTCGATGCAGGACCTGGGTCGCATCATCGGTCCGCTGATCGTCGGCTGGTTCGCCGATGCTGCTGGGTTGGACGCGTCCGCGGTCGCCTTGGCCGTCGCCATGTTCGTCGGCGTCGCCTGGCTGATCTTCGTCATCGGCGAGACCCGCGACCTCCAACTCGGCTGACCCGCTCAACTGAGCCCCGGAAACTCCTCCATCGACGTCGCGATCTGGAGTGTGATCGGAGCGCGCTCCGTCCATCTGGAGGGTGATTCTTGCGCTCAGCGCTCGAATCGGACTCCAGATGTCTGCACGCGCAAGGACCGGCCTCCAGATCGCTGAAGAAAAGCCAGCCGTAGTCAGCCGCTCAGACCAGGGGGCGGTCCGTGGGCTTGACCGGGCGAGGCAGGGCGGTCGAGCCCATGAGTGCCTCGTCGACTGCGGCGGCGCAGGCGCGGCCCTCGGCGATGGCCCACACGATCAGGCTCTGACCACGGCCCATGTCGCCGCAGACCCAGACGTCGTCGGCGTTGGTCTTGTAATCGCAGTCGCGAGCCACGTTCGAACGCGGATCCTGCTCGAGCTCGAACTGCTCCAGTAGACCGCCGCCCTCGGGGCCGGTGAAGCCCATGGCGAGAAACACGAGGTCGACGTCGAACTCGAAGTCGGTGCCCTCGACCTTCTCGAAGCGGCCGTCCTTGAACTCGACCTCAGAACCGCGCAGACCGACGAGGTTGCCGTCGTCGTCCATGAGGAACTCTTCGGTGTTGACCGAATAGACGCGTTCGCCGCCCTCTTCGTGGGCCGAGGTGACCTTGTAGACCATCGGGAACGTCGGCCACGGGTTGCGCTCGCTGGCCCGCTCTTCGGGCGGCCGGGGCATGATCTCGAACTGGCGGATCGACGCCGCGCCCTGACGGTGGGCGGTGCCGAGGCAGTCGGCGCCGGTGTCGCCGCCGCCGATGATCACGACGGCCGCCCGCGGGGATCGGCACCTCGTCGACGTCCATGTCGCCGAGCAGGGCCCGGTT
>JAHDHM010000362.1 GCA_020631315.1 Acidimicrobiales bacterium | reverse complement strand
AGGACGTTGTCGACGGCGTTGTGGTGCTCGGTGATGCCGAGCGTCCACAGGATCTGTGCCTTCTCGGCGTTGGCGTAGGCGTGGGCCATCTCGCGGATGACCTCGCCGGGTACGCCGGTCAGCTCCTCGCCGCGCTCGAGCGTGTACTCGGCCACCGCGTCGCGGTAGGCCTCGAATCCGGCGGTCGAGTGGGCGATGAAGTCCTTGTCGATGAGACCGGCGTCGATGATCTCGCGGCCGATGGTGTTGGCCAGCGCGACGTCCGAACCGAGCTCGAGCCCGACCCACACGTCGGCGAACTTGGCGCTCGCTGTTCGGCGAGGGTCGACGGCGTACATGGTGGCCCCGTTGTCGAGGCCCTTCATCACGTGATGGAAGTAGATGGGGTGCGCCTCACGGGCGTTGGAACCCCACAAGAAGATGACGTCGGTCTCCTCGACCTCGATGTAGGAGGAGGTACCGCCGCCGGCTCCGAAGACTGTCGCCAGACCGACGACACTGGGAGCGTGTCAAGTTCGATTGCAGGAGTCGATGTTGTTCGACCCCATCACCGCACGAGTGAACTTCTGCGCGGCGTAGTTCATCTCGTTCGTGGCCTTCGAGCACGAGAAGACACCGAACGACTCGGGGCCCTTCGCTCGGGCGGCGGCGAGACCCGCGGTGGCGCGCTGCAGCGCCTCTTCCCAGGTCGCCTCGCGTAGCTCACCGTTCTCGCGCACCATCGGCGTCGTGAGACGCGGACGGGGCAGGTGATTGCGGCGCTTCCGGCGCCGCTGCGTGTCCGTCATGACCATCGTGAACGCCTCCCCAGGTGTTCGGGCCGTGGCCTCTGTAACCGGCAGATCGTACTTGAGGTGCCCGGGGCGTTCGCCGACGTCGACCGGGGTGATTCCCACGATGTGGTCGAGATCCAGATCTTCCCGTTTCTGGGGGCCGAACACGGCGCAGGTCAGAGATGCAGCGGTCCGGCGCCGAGGAACGCCAGCACGAGCGCCGGCACCTCGATCGTCGATCCATCGAGTCCGTTGATGGTCACCGGTGTCGACGCGAGCAGTTCGGCCGGCTCGCCCGGATTGACCACCCAGTAGTCGGGCACGGCCATGTTCCAGTCTCGTTCGAAGTCGAAGTCGGGGCCCGATGTCTCGTCACTCGTTCCGAGCAGCACCACGGTGGCGTCGAGCGTCGACCGATCGATCCGAACGAACGAGTGAAACGGGTTGGCGCCATCTGCAGCACCGAACGCCCAGAGCGCCGTCGGGTCGAGGTGCAGGCTGGTGAGTGAGAGTCCGTAGAACGGATAGGCACGCTGAATCTGCTCGTCCTCGACGAGGAGGATCTCCTCCATCGTGGTCATGAAGACGAAGTCGCGTCCGTTCACACCTGACTCGTCGCCCTGAATCGGATCGACGAGACCGTTGAAACTCGACAGCCGCCACTCGGCGTCGAGCACTCGGTCGGGGACGACGTCAGAGAACGCAGAAGCACGTTCCTCGTTCGTCAGGGCGGCCACCGCAGGAACGATGAAGTCGCGCGCAGCGTCTTCAGGCGTTTGGCTGGCCTCGCGCACCGGGGCTTCTGCTTCCGAGCTCTGGATGGCAGTGGTCGGAGCTTCAGCCGTCACCGTGGTGAGGTCGCCTCCGCCGGTCTGGCCGACCTCGTTCGAGCCACCTGTCAGTTGCGTGGTGGCGAGGATGCCGACGGCGAAGAGCGCGACGGCTGCGGCGAGCAGCAGGTGTCTGGGTCCACCGGTCCGTGACGGCGCAGGTGCGTTGACGATCATCGGGTCGTCGCCGGCCTCTGCCGCGAGGCGATCAGCCAGTCGGGGCAGATCGCGGCGGAGGCGGTCGTCGAGGTCGATCGGGGCGTTCATGACAACTCCTCCCTGAGGCGGGTCAGCGCTCGGTGAGCGAGGGAACGGACGGTGGCGGGCCGACAGCCGAGGGTCTCGGCGATGGACGCGTCGTCGGCGTCGTCGACGTAGCGCAGGACCACGACGGCGCGCTGCCGTGCGGGCAGGCGTCGAAGCGCTTGATGCAGGTCGACGAGCTCGGGCTCGTCGACAGTCGGTGCTTCGAGCAGCTTCGGCGTCGTGCGGTCGATCATCCGGCGTCGCCGCAGATGTGTGCGGCAGCCGTTGATCACGCACTGGCGGAGATAGCCCCCGGGCCGGTCGAGCCCGCCGATCCGTTCAGCGACCTGGGCGAACGCATCGTGCACGACGTCCTCGGCGACGGCTCTGGAGTCGACCATCAGCACGGCCAGCCGGACCATGCCGTCGAACTCGGCGGCGTGGAGGTCGGCGAGTCGATCGCTTCGTCGGGAGCCGTCATCCGCTGTCGTTCTCACCGGCCCACCTGTGCTCACCGCCCTCACATCATCATCGATGCACGAGCCGGTCGCTCCGTTGCAACGTGAGCCGAAAATTGCTGGCCGCGGTCCCGCAGTCACCGAAATCGCTGCCCGTCGTCGCGAATGTCAGGCGAGCGTTCAGCAATTTCAGCAACGTGAGCGAGAGAGCATTGATTTCAGGATGGTCGAGCGGGGGCAGGCCGGATCTGGAGGGTGATCTGGCGCAGTGCGCCACATCTGGAGGCTCTGAGTCGCGGTGAGCGCGAAGTTCAGCCTCCAGATCGACGACGGCGAGCGGATCGGCCTCCAGATCGGCGGAGGCGGCTCAGCTCGCGACGGCGGGGTCGGCCGAGCGGAGGCCGGCGAGGGCGTGGACGGCGAGGGTGGCGATCACGACGACGCCGCCGATGATCGCGGCGCCGGTGATCGGTTCATCGACGACGACCGCAGCCATGATCGGGCTGATCGCGGTCTCGCCCAGGAGCAGGAGGCTCATCTCGGGGCTGGAGAGGTAGCGGGCGCCGGTGTTGATGAGCGCCAGTGCGAGGGGGATGAACAGCAGTCCGAGGAACAGCATCGGGGTCAGGTCGCCGGGTTCGAGGCTGAGTGACGCGCCGGTCGCGACCAGCGCGATGCAGCCGAGAGCGTTGCCGACCCCGACGGCGGGCACCATGTCGATCTCGCCGTTGATCCTGATGATGGTGAAGTTGAGCGCCAGCAGGATCGATGCGGCCAACGCTGCGACATCGCCCGAACGGAGGCCGGCGTCCAGCGATCCGGCCACGGCGATGGCCACGCCGACGAACGCTGCTGGAATCGCCCACTGCGTGCGTCGTTCGATCGTCTCGCCCAGGAAGATCCGGGTCACGATGGCCGACCACATCGGCGTCAACGCCAGGATGATCACCACGTTCGCCACCGCGGTGTTGTCGACGGCGACGACGAACAGGATCGTGCCGGAGCCCGACAGGACCGAGATGAGTGTCCCCCAGCGGCCGAGGCCACGGACCGCATCGACGACGCCGCCGCGGTAGCGCCACAACAGGAACGCGAAGATCGCCGAGGCGGTGAGCCCCGTCCGCCACGCAGCAGCGGTGAGGCTGGGCGCGTCGATCATCCGGACCAACGTCGCGTCCGGGATGATGGCGGCCACGCCCGCAGCGCCGATGAGCAGTCCTCGCTGGTGCTCCGTCAAGGAGCGACAGCATGTCAGGTCCCGGTGGACCCCGGCCGAAAGGGCCCGGGCCTCACCGGTGGCGCCGGTATCGTTGCCGACCATGCGCTGGTCCAAGCTCTTCATCCCCACGCTGCGCGACGCGCCCGCCGACGCCGAGGCAGCCAGCCACCAGCTGCTCGTCCGTGGCGGGTTCATGCGTCAGCTCCATGCCGGGCACTACTCGATGCTGCCGCTCGGCATGAAGGTGCACGAGAAGGTCGCCGACATCGTCCGCGAGGAGATGAACGTCATCGGCGGCCAGGAGATGCAGCTGCCGACGATGCATCCGGCGGCGCTGTGGGAGCAGTCGGGTCGCC
>JAHDHM010000361.1:2610-3887 GCA_020631315.1 Acidimicrobiales bacterium | reverse complement strand
ATGGCTCGCCGAGCAACGGCTCGTGTGGGAGCAGCGCCTCGACCAGTTCGACGAATTCGTCGTCAGCCAACAGGAGAAGTCATGACGTTCACCCCGTACGAG
Organism: Acidimicrobiales bacterium; assembly: GCA_020631315.1. The sequence goes on along the minus strand of JAHDHM010000361.1, from coordinate 3,785 downwards.
ATCGACCCGGCGCTCGACCTCGAGCTCATCCGTGAGATTCCGGTCAGCCCGGAGGCGGCGTTCGCCGCCTGGACCGATCCCGAGTCCGTGAAGCAGTGGTTCGCGCCGCGGCCGTACTCGACGTCGGTGTGTGAGATCGACCTGCGACCCGGTGGCGGGTTCCGCACCGTCATGAACGACCCCGACGGCGAGCTCCTGGCGGACAGCACCGGCTGCTACCTCGAGATCGTGCCGAACGAGCGCCTTGTGTGGACCAGCGCGCTCACCACTGGGTTCCGCCCGGTCGAGGGGTTCATGCCCTTCACCGGCATCATCGAGTTCCAGCCCAACAGCGAGGGTGGGTGTACCTACCGGGCGATCGCCGTCCATCTGGATCCAGCCGGGCGGGACCAGCACGCCGAGATGGGCTTCCACGAGGGCTGGGGCACCGTCGTCGACCAGCTCGTGGAGCATCTCCGGACGGCGTGACGGATCGCGGGCTCGAGCCGACTGTCGTCGTGTCTATTGCCGGACCGTGATCTCGTAGCTGCAGGTGTGGGCGCCGTCGGTCTTGTGCGTGACACGCTCGACGTCGGCGTCGGGCAGGAGGTCGCTGATGAAGTCGAGTTCGGCGCCGCAGGCCTCGCGGAAGCGGGAGGCGACGGTCCAGAGCGCGCAGCTGTGGAGGTTGATGCGGTGCTGGTGGTCGCTGAGGGTCTCGGAGTCGGCGAGGTAGCCCTGGGCTTCGAGGAGTTCGGTCACTGCTGCGACCCGTTCTCCGATGGGCACGTCGGCCAGCTGGTCGTTCGCTTCCTCGACCAGACGCTGGTGTCGCCGCTCGAAGACCCGGCCGACGAGGTCGGGGTCTTCCTCCTCGAGATGTTCGAGGAGCTCCAGAGAGAGGCTGTGGTTGGGCGGGGCGAAGAGTGGCTCGGTGAGGTCGGTCGCGTGGTAGCGGTCGGCCGGCCGGCCCGTCTGACCGCGTTCCTGGCGGGACGCGATGAAGCCGGCCGAGCGAAGACCGCTGAGGTGCTGTCGAACTGCGCTGGCGGAGATGTCGAGGTCGATGGCGAGTTCGTCCGCTGTCGCCTCGCCGCGGCGCTTCAGGGCGACGATCACCCGTCGTTGTGGTGCCGAGAGAGTGAAGTGCACATCGGCCATGGAGCGAACGTAGCAGGTTTTCGACCTTTCGCAAG
>JAHDHM010000361.1:0-2600 GCA_020631315.1 Acidimicrobiales bacterium | reverse complement strand
GGTGTTACTGTCGCAACGTTGGTAAGCTCTCGTCCAACCCTGGCCGCCGTCGGGTACACGAAGGAACTGTGAATGAGCGACACCGTGCAAGGCATCAAGGAACTCGCTGAAGCGGGTTACGAGTACGGCTTCAGTACCGACCTCGACACCGACATCGCGCCGCCGGGGCTGAGCGAGGACACGGTGCGTCTGATCTCGTCGAAGAAGAACGAGCCCGAGTGGTTGCTCGACTGGCGGCTGAAGGCGTTCGCCGCGTGGCAGCAGATGGAGGAGCCCGACTGGGCGAAGCTCGAGATCGCGCCGATCGACTACCAGGCCATCAGCTACTGGGCTGCGCCCAAGCAGAAGCCGAAGCTCGACAGCATGGACGATGTCGATCCGGAGATCCGCGAGATGTTCGACAAGCTCGGCATCCCGCTCCACGAGCAGAAGATGCTCAGCAACGTCGCAGTCGACGCCGTGGTCGACTCGGTGTCGGTGACGACCACCTTCAAGGAGACGCTGGCCGAGGCCGGCGTGATCTTCTGCTCGTTCTCCGAGGCAGTCCAGGAGCACCCGGAACTGGTCCGTGAGCACCTCGGGTCCGTCGTTCCCGTGCGCGACAACTTCTTCGCCGCGCTGAACTCGGCGGTCTTCTCCGACGGCTCGTTCTGCTACATCCCCAAGGGGGTGCGCTGCCCGATGGAGCTGTCGACGTACTTCCGGATCAACTCCATGAACACGGGCCAGTTCGAGCGCACGCTGATCGTGGCCGACGACGACTCCCACGTGTCCTATCTCGAAGGCTGCACGGCGCCCCAGCGCGACGAGAACCAGCTGCACGCCGCGGTCGTCGAGCTGGTGGCCCGGGACCGGGCCGAGATCAAGTACTCGACCGTGCAGAACTGGTACCCGGGCGACGAGAACGGCGTCGGCGGCATCTACAACTTCGTGACCAAGCGAGGCCGTGCGCACACCGACGCCAAGATCTCCTGGACCCAGGTCGAGACCGGCTCCGCGATCACGTGGAAGTACCCGAGCGTGGTCCTGCAGGGCGACCGGTCGGTCGGCGAGTTCTACTCGGTGGCGCTGTCGTCCAAGCACCAGCAGGCCGACACCGGCACCAAGATGATCCATATCGGGGCCGACACGACGAGCACCATCATCTCCAAGGGGATCTCGGCCGAGCGGGGTCAGAACACCTACCGCGGGCTGGTGAAGGTGCTGCGTTCCGCCGAGAACGCTCGCAACTACACGCAGTGCGATTCGCTGCTGCTGAGCAAGGAGTGCGGTGCCCACACCGTGCCCTACATCGAAGTGAAGAACCCCAGCGCGCAGGTCGAGCACGAAGCGTCGACGTCGACGGTCGGCGAAGACCAGCTCTACTACTGCCGTCAGCGGGGAATGAACGAAGAAGACGCCATGGCGATGATCGTGAACGGCTTCTGTCGTGAGGTGTTCGACGAGCTCCCGATGGAGTTCGCTGTTGAAGCTCAGCGGCTGCTGAGCGTGAGTCTGGAAGGGAGCGTCGGCTGATGCTCAGCATCAAGAACTTGACCGCGTCGATCGGGGAGGCCCAGATCCTCAAGGGGCTCGACCTCGAAGTCGGCGCCGGAGAGGTCCACGCCATCATGGGGCCGAACGGCTCGGGCAAGAGCACGTTGACCCATGCGTTGGCGGGCCGCGAGGGCTACGAGATCACCGGCGAAGCCACCCTCGACGGGGAGGACCTGCTCGGCACGGAACCCGAGGACCGGGCGGCCGCCGGCCTCTTCGTCGGCTTCCAGTACCCGGTGGAGATCCCCGGCGTGAACAACATGTACTTCCTGCGCACGGCGTTGAACTCGGTGCGCAGGACCCGCGGGGACGCCGAGATCTCTGCTCGCGAGTTCCTGTCGCTGGCCCAGGAGGCCATGGAGCTGGTCGAGATGAAGGAGGGCTTCCTCAACCGCTCGGTCAACGCCGGTTTCAGCGGTGGTGAGAAGAAGCGCAACGAGATCCTCCAGATGGCCGTCATGCAGCCGCGGTTGGCGGTGCTCGACGAGACCGACTCAGGCCTCGACATCGACGCTCTGCGCGTCGTGGCCAACGGCGTCAACTCGCTCCGCAGCCCGGAGCGGTCGATGATCGTCATCACCCACTATCAGCGCCTGCTCGACTACATCAAGCCTGACTTCGTGCACGTGCTCGTCGACGGCCGCATCGTCGAGTCGGGCGACCACACGCTCGCGCTGCACCTCGAAGACCACGGCTATGCCGACTTCGTCAATCACGATCTCGACCCCGCATCGCTGTCAGGGGCACCCGCGTGAGCATCGACGTGCTGCCGGCCCGCACCGCGGCGCTCGACCAGGTGGCGACGCTCCAGCTGCCGACCAAGCGCGACGAGGCATGGCGATACGCGCCGCACAAGGCGCTGAGCGAGCTCGCGTTCGGATCATCTGCCGCCCCTGCGGCGGTGCCCTCGACCATCGACGACCAGATCCCTGCCATCGACGGGCCCCTAGTCGTCATCGTCAACGGGGTCGTCGACCCGTCACGGTCGCGCCTCGAGTCGCTGCCGGCCGGCGTCAAGATTCACCGTCTCGCTGACACTCCCGACGAGGCCGCGGATCTGCTGC
>JAHDHM010000360.1 GCA_020631315.1 Acidimicrobiales bacterium | reverse complement strand
CTGCTGCACGAGTTCAAGGCCGGGTTGGAGGACTATCTGGCGACTCGGTCCGAGGGCTCGCCGAGGACGCTGGCGGAGATCATCGACTTCAACCGCCGTCACGCCGACACCGAGCTCATCCACTTCGGCCAGGACGTGCTCGAAGCCGCCGAACTCACGACCGGACTGGACGCACCGGCGTACCTCGACGCACTGCAGCAGGGTCAGTCGCTCGCACGGTCCGGCATCGACGACGCACTCGATCGGCTCGGTCTCGACGCACTGATCGCACCTACGGGTGGGCCGGCTCCGATGATCGACCACGTCCACGGCGAACGCCGAGTCGGTGGCTCGTCGACGTTGGCCGCGGTCGCCGGGTACCCGATCGTGTCGATCCCGTCGGGCGTGATCGCCGGCTTGCCGGTCAACCTGTCGTTCATCGGCACGGCTTGGTCCGAACCGACACTCATCAAGATCGCCAGCGGCTACGAAGCCAACCGAGGCCCGAGAGCGACGCCGCACACTCCGCCTCGCTGAACACCCGACCTAGGAATCTGCGCTCCGGTCAGCACACACCAGGCCTTGCACGCCGTCATCGGTCACCGTCGGGGTCGGGTCGTCACAGGGGCGCTCGACGTTCAGCGGCGCATCGAACGCCATGAGCCGAAAGTCGACGTCCATCGACTGCGTTCCGTCGGTCGGAGCGACCAAGTTGACGGCCCGCGTCCACCATTCGCTCATGTCAGCCCGAAGCCTCACGAAGTGCCCGTCCGCCGATTCCTCGAGCTCGATACGCACCGACAGACCGCTGTCCGCAGCACCTGCATCCATCAGTCTCGCCGCCGGGCCTCCCGCGGACACGAGCTCCAAGAGGCCATCGGCGCTCGCATCGAGGACCCACGTGCGACCTCCGTCCGGCTGCTGTCGAACATCCACGACGTCAGTGGCTGCGTTCACCGCAACGGCGAAGAGAAGGTCACCATCGATCGACGGCAAGGGGTCGCCACCGAACACGTCGAACAGGTCATCTGCGTCGATGCCGCTCCATCTCGGCGGTTCTGCGAGCGCGTTCAGGAACCAGAAGGTCAGATCGACGAAGCGAAACTCGAACGGGCGCTCACCGAGGCGTTCACGCAACTCCTCGTCGCCCGTCTCGAAGGAACGTCGACCGAATCCGGTCAGTGAGTCGTCATCGAAGCTGCCGCTACGGACCGACACGACGGAGTCGGTGACGCCGGGTATCGCCGACGTCACGCGCAGATCGAAGGACAGTCGAGGCAGAGCGATCGTCTCGTCAGCCACCGCCCAGAATTCAGCAAGCGTGAAGCTCACGGGTCGGGTGGTCGAATCAGCCGCCTGCAGTTCGGGATCGACATCGCCACCCGACGCCGGATCCCCCGACGCACACGCCGTGCTCAGCACCGCCAGAGCGAGCACAGCGGCGACCATCCTTCCGTGCCGGCCGAACACTGCATCGCCCACGTTTGCCACGGCCATCAGGGTAGAGAGTTGGGGGCGGCGCGGGTGAGCGGGCAGCGCCGCACTCGACGCTGAGCAGGCCGTCTCGAACCTCCATCAGGCCAGCGTCGCGGCAGACTGAACTCGTGGCTTCGATCGCTTCGCTGGTGGTTCGACGATTGATCGAGGCGTCGGAACGAGACGACGTCGATGCGCTGCTTGCTCGGCTCGGGGTCGATGGACCGGACGCGCCGCTGTTCATCGACGACGAGGACTTCTTCGAGGTCGTCGAGGCGATCACCGCCGACGGCGACAACGGCCTCCAGTTCCGCTACGCCGCATCGCTCGATCCCGATGACTACGGCACCCTCGGTCTCGCCGGCAAGACCGCGGCCGACCTACGTGGAGCACTCGATCGGGTCGCCCGCTACATGCTGCTGCTCGGCGACTCGGCGGCGTACGACGTGCAGCCCCGCAGCGGCGGCGGCATCACCTTCTCCATGATCGGGCGGCACCCGCACCGAGATGGTCTTCGGCTCGCGAACGAGGCGGCGCTGGCGGCGATCTTGGCGCTCTGCCGCAAGATCGCGGCGCCCGGCACGAACCCGACACCGGTGTCGGTGTCGTTCCGACATCGGCCGCCGTCGTCGCTCGACGAGCACCGCGCCTTCTTCGGTTGCTCACTCGTCTACGGGGCCGAGGCCGACGCGTTGCAGCTCGACGACGCGTTTCTCGACACACCGGCACGGCTCGCCGACGAAGCACTGTCCGCCTACGTACTCGGCCACCTCGACGACGACCTGCGCAACGTCGAGCTCGGCCGGACGCTCGAGGCCGACGTGCGGCGGGTCGTCGCCAACGGTCTCTCAGAGGGCGTGCCGTCGATGCGCGAGGTCGCGCATCGGCTCGACATGAGCGAGCGCACCTTGCATCGCCGTCTCGCCGAGGATGACCTGCGGTACCAGGACCTGGTGGTCGACGTCAGAACGAAGTTGTCGGTCGCCCTGCTCACGACGACCGACACGGCACTCGTCGACATCGCCTTCCTCACGGGGTTCTCCGAACAGAGCGCCTTCCAGCGTGCGTTCAAGCGGTGGACAGGCGCCACACCGTTGTCGGTCCGCAACGGCTGAGCGCCCCCTCTCGGCCGGCGCCGACCACATTGGCAGCGACGGTCAACGCGCTGGCGGGCCGCGTCAAGAAGCACTCCCCAGGCCATCCGTACGTTCGGTCGTGTCCACCACGAACACGAACGGAGACGGACATGAACCTGAACCCAGGACTCGCACACGCCGACGAGATCGGCTCGAAGAAGGTGCTCGTCGTCGGTGCCACGGGCGGCTCGGGCCGAGCTGCGGTCGACGCGCTGATCGGTGCGGGCCACCACGTGACCGCCTTCGCCCGCTCGGCCGATCGGCTCGCCGAGGAGTACGACGGCATCGTCACCATCAACGGTGACGTGATGAACGCCGACGACGTCGACCGTGCCGTCGCCGGCCACGACGCCGTTGTCGTGACGCTCGGCATCACCGAGAACCCGATCCGAGTGCGTCTCGTCGGGCCGGCCCGCACCCCGATCGACGTTCGGTCGACCGGCACCCACAACGTGATCGACGCGATGCACGCACACGGGATCAGCCGCCTCGTCGTGCAGTCGTCGTACGGCGTCGGTCCGACCAGCGAGCTGCTCGGATGGAAGGACAGCCTGTTCTTCTCGCTGCTGCTGAAGCCCCAGATCGACGACACCGAACTCCAAGAACGAACCGTCCGAGCCTCCGGCCTCGACTGGGTGCTCGTCCAGCCCGTGCACCTCACCGACGGCGAGACTGCAGGCGACGCGTTCTGGTCGACCGACGGGACGACCCGCGAGATGAAGGTCGCTCGAGCCACGGTCGGCCGCACCCTCGCCCAGGTCTCCACCGGCACCGACCTGCGTCAGGTGACGCTGTCGGTCTCGGGCTGAGGGGACGAACGATGGACGCCAAGCAACTCCTCCTTGCCGCGTCGATCGTGACGACCGGCATGGTCGGCGGACTCTTCTACGGCTGGGTCGTGTCGGTCATCCCCGGCACCCGCCGCATCGGCGACGCCGAGTACGTCAACGTCATGCAGCACGTGAACCGGGAGATCCTGACCCCGAGGTTCCTCGTGCCGTTCATGATCACCCCGCTCCTCCTGGGAGCCGCGGCGTTCACCCAGTTCCGGGCCGGCGACCAACGACGCGGCGTGCTGATCGCCCTCAGTGCCGTGACCTATGCGGTCGGCGTGTTCGGTGTGACCGCAGCGGGCAACGTGCCGCTGAACAACGAGCTAGACGAGTTCGTGATGGCCGATGCGACGCCTGCCGAGATCACCGAGCGGCGCGCCACCTACGAAGGGCCGTGGAACCGATGGAACCAGGTGCGCACCACGGCGAACCTCGTGGCCTTCGGACTGGTCGTCGCAGCCGCCGTCGTCGATCCAGAGCTCGACT
>JAHDHM010000010.1:10808-23746 GCA_020631315.1 Acidimicrobiales bacterium | reverse complement strand
GTCACCGTCGTGACCACGCATGAGTTCCTCGAAGTCCTCGGCCGGGTCGTCGGAGTCGCGCCAGTTGCGCTGGATCCAGAAGCCCTCGGGGCGGTCCATCCGGAAGTAGTACACCTCTTCGAGGTACGGGGAGCCGTCGCGGCCGTCGTGGCAGTGCGGCGCCCAGCCCGACCACGTCCCGCGGGGCACGTACACCTGGTAGATGATCAGCCGCTCAGCGTCGATCGGCGGCGCCATCGAGTGGATGACCTGACGGTAGGCCTGCCCGCCGCCCCGAACCTCGGAACGCTGCTCGGGAATCTCGACCAGGCGGGACGGATACCGACCTTCGGCCGGGGCCGAGCCGATCGCGACGGTGAAGCCGGCGTCGGTCGAGATGACGATCTCGTCCCCTGGCGTCACGTAGGCGATCGGCGCGAGCTCGTCGAACACGGACGAGCGGGACAGCTCGTGACGAGCCCCGGCGACGGTCACCGAGCCGGCACCTTCGAGCGGCACCACTGCGGCCTCACGGTCGGCGAACGTGCGCATCTCGGTGGAGCCGGCCGTCATCTCGATCACCTCGAAGCCGACGTAGTCCCAGCCCGCGATCTCCGGGGTGACGTTCAGGACGACGGGACCCTCGGTGGGTCGGAATGCGGTCATCCCGCACCTCCTGCGTGTTGCTCGTTGAGGATCTCGGCCACGGACACCTGGCGAGCCTCCCGGACCGAACGCCACGCGGCGAGACCGATCGCCAGCGGCGCAGCACCGTCGTGGATGTTCACCGGCGACGGGGCCTCGCCGCGACACATCTTCACGAAGTCCGCCCACTCCCGGAGGTACGACTCGGTGTACCGCTCGATGAAGAAGTACGGAATGGTCGTCTGGCTGGTCCCGTCGGCCGTGTGCGTCAGCGTCGTGTGGACCCGCGGGTTCTCCGAGGCGACCATGCCGGCGGAACCGAACGCCTCGACACGCTGGTCGTAGCCGTAGACGGCTTGCCGACTGTTGTCGATCGTCGTGATGCAGCCGTTCTCGTGGGTCATGACGATGACGGCGGTGTCGATGTCGCCGGCGTGACCGATCTCGGGGTCGATCATGACCGCACCACGGGCGTAGACGTCGACGACCTCGCTGCCCGTCACGTAGCGGGCCATGTCGAAGTCGTGGATCGTCATGTCGAGGAAGATGCCGCCGGAGACATCGATGTAGGACACGGGCGGCGGCGCCGGGTCGCGGCTGGTGATGCGCAACATCTGGATGTCGCCGATCCGACCGGCGGCGACCGCATCGGCGACCGCCTTGTGGCTCGGATCGAAACGCCGGTTGAAACCGACCTGCACGGCGATCCCGGCCGCCTCGACGGCGGCCACGCCACGCTGGACCTGTTCCAGGTCGAGCGACAACGGCTTCTCGAGGAACACCGCCTTGCCCGCTTCGGCTGCGGCGACGAGGAGATCGATGTGGGTGTCGGTCGAGGTGCAGATCGCGACGGCGTCGACGTCGTCGGACTCGATGAGCTCCGCCGCGCTGCCCGCGACCCGGGCACCGACATCGGCGCCGACCCTCTCAGCGCCCTCGGCGTACACGTCGAACACCGCGGTGACGGTCGCGCCCGGGGTCTGACGCTCGATCAGCTCGGCGTGCATCGCCCCGATGCGCCCGGTGCCGAGCACCCCGATTCGTACATCTTCAGCCATCTTCGTTCCTTTTCGATGCCCCTCGCGGGCAGAAGTCTCGATCTTCAGTGGAGGTGTTGTGCCAGACACGACACGCGGCGGCGGTTCACGAGCTGCGAGCCGTTCTGACGGCGCGCACCGCAGCTGAGTGGAGTCCATCGGCGACCTGGTGGCTGAACTCGACGCTCACCTAGGCAGAGCACGCAGTTGGAGATGGCCACGTCGACCGAACCGTCGTCGAGCGGCACGGCGTCGAGGGTGCCGTCGAGGAACTCGACGCTCTCGACACCTACCTCTGTGGCATTGGCCCGAGCCTGCGACCGCATCTCCTCGAGGAAGTCGACGCCGTAGGCTTTCCCGGTCGGAGCGACCCGACGGGCGCTCAGGATGACGTCGAGGCCGGCACCGCTACCGAGATCGACCACGATTTCGCCGTCATGCAGGTCGGCGAGGGCGAACGGGTTGCCGCAACCGAGCGAGCTGGCGACCAGGTCGGCCGGCAGGCCCTCGACATCGGCCTCGTCGTAGAGCGAACCGCCCCACACACCGTCGTCGTCGGGCCGATCACGCCCACCGTCGGCGATGTCCGCCGCTGCATCTCTGTAGTGCTGTGCGATCTCGTCCTGGGATGGGGCGCTCATGGTCTGACCGTATCGATCCGGGCTCAGGGGCCGAGCTCGGGGCCGGGCTTGTCGAGGTCGCCGACGCCGGCGACGGTCTGGTCGAAGTCGATCACGGCACCCGACATCATCCCGGCGTCGTCGGACAGGACGAAGGCCAGCGTGGTGGCGAGCTCGGCGGGCTTGATCAGCCGTCCCCACGGCTGCTCGGCCTCGGCTCGCTCGAGCCAGCCGTCGGTGGCGCCGTGGAACTGACGCTGGATCTGATCCTCGGCGGGGGTGTCCATCCAGCCCGGCTGCACGACGTTGACCCGGATGCCGTGGCGCATCAGCTGGAAGGCGATGCTGCGGCTGAGCGTCACCAACGCCATCTTCGACGCCGAGTAGCTCATGATTCCGGGGAAGCCGCCGTAAGCGGCGACGCTGCCGATGTTGACCACCGAACCGGGTTGGCCGGCGTCGCGCAGCATCTGGGCGACACCCTGCATCAGTTGCATCGGCGCTCGGAGGTTCACGGCCATCATCTGGTCGTGGAACTCAGGGGTCGCCTCCCAGATGTCCTGTCGTTCGGTGAACGCCGCACAGTTGGCGAGATGGTGGACGACACCGAAGCGGTCCCTCGCCGCGGCGAGGAGGCCCTCGACCTCGGCGGCGTCGTCGAGTGCGGCCGGGTGGAACAACACCTCGCACGTACTGCCGTCGTGGCGCTGCTCGCCTGCGATCGACCGTGCCACCGCGTCACCGCGTTCGGCGTTGCGGCCGGTGACGACCAGGCCGGACAGACCCTCGGCCACCAGGCGTCGAGCCAGCGTCTCGCCGAGGCCCTGGGTGGAGCCGGTGACGAGCGCGACCCGACCGGCGAAACGGTCCGGCACGATGCGAGTCGCGCCCGACGGCAGGATCCCCCCGTTCACCATCGGGTCACCAGCCCACTCGCTGGCCGGCCTTGCCCTCGATCATCTCGGCCTTGGCGTCGAGGACGCTCTGGCGGTTCGAGACCTCGGGCACGCCGACCTCCCAGAACGAACCACCTTCGGTCCAGGTGTAGGCGTCGGTCTGCATGGCGATGACGTAGGTGCGATCGGCGGCCCGCGCCCGCTGGAAGGCCTCCTCCAGCTCGGCGATCGTGGTGACCGTCTCGCTGATGGCGCCCATCGACGCGGCGTGTGCGGCGTAGTCGACACGCACCTCCTCGACGATCTTGGAGTCCTTGATCAGGTTGTTGAACGAGGCGCCGCCCTGGTTGACCTGCAGGCGGTTGATCACGGCGTAGCCGCCGTTGTCGCACACGATGACGATCATCTTGTGGCCCGACAGGACCGACGAGTAGATGTCGCTGTTCATCATCATGTACGAGCCGTCGCCCACGAAGACCACGACCTCGTCGTCGGGGCGGGCCATCTTGGCGCCCCACCCGCCACTGATCTCATACCCCATGCACGAGTAGCCGTACTCGGCGTCGAAGCTGTGCACGGTGTCGCTGCGCCAGCCGTTGACCAGCTCGCCGGGGAAGCCACCGGCCGCGGTCAGGGCGTAGATCGAGCCGTCGTCGGCCCGGTCGACGACGCCGACGACCTGCGCGTAGCTCGGCAGGCCCTCCTCGGTCGGGTTCGACGGTGCCGAGATCTTGTCGATGTAGGCGTGGTACTGGGCGACCTCGGTGGCGCAGGTGTCGGACCAGCTGTCGTCGCAGCGATGGCCGTCGAGCGCCGCGGTCAGCTCGGCCAGACCCTCACGGGCATCACCGACGACCGGCTGGGCCAGGTGCTTCGTGGCGTCGAAACGAGCGGTGTTGAGGCCGAGGAAGCGGACGTTCTCGTTCTCGAACAGCGTCCACGACCCCGTCGCGAAGTCCTGGAGACGGGTGCCCACGGCGAGCACCACGTCGGCCTCACGGGCCAGTGCGTTGGCCGACGTGCAACCGGTGACACCGACGGTGCCGGCGCACAGCGGGTGCGACTGCGGCAGCGACGTGCGGCCGGCCACGGTCTCGACGACCGGGATGTTGTGCGTCTCGGCGAAGACCCGAAGTTCTTCCTCGGCCACCGACCAGTGCACACCGCCGCCGGCGATGATGATCGGCTTCGACGCAGCCTTCAGCGCCTCGGCCGCCGCCGCGATCTCTCGGACGTCGGGGCGGATCCGACGCATCTCGTGCACCGTCTCCTCGAAGAACCGGACCGGGAAGTCGTAGGCCATCGCCTGGATGTCCTGCGGGAGGCCGATGAAGGCGGGGCCGCACTCCCCCGGATCGGTCATGGTGTGCAGCGCAGCCGGAAGGCTCTGCACCAGCTGGGCCGGATGCGTGATGCGGTCCCAGTAGCGGGTGACGGCCTGGAACGAGTCGTTGACCGTGGTCGACGGCGAACCGAAGTGCTCGACCTGCTGCAGCACCGGATCGGGGATGCGGCTCGAGAACGTGTCACCCGACAGCAACAGCAGCGGCAGGCGGTTGGCCATGGCCACACCGGCGGCGGTGACCATGTTCGTGGCACCCGGGCCGATGGAGCTGGTGGCGACCATGATCTGGCGGCGCTTCGACGCCTTCGCGAAGGCCGTGGCGGCCAGCGCCATGCCCTGCTCGTTCTGGCCACGCCAGGTCGGCAGCTCGTCCTGCGCTTCTTCGAGCGCATGACCGAGGCACGTGACGTTGCCGTGCCCGAAGATGGCGTACACGCCGGGGAACAGCGGCACCGTCTCACTCGCGCCGTCTGGACCGGTGATGACGGTCTTCTGGGCGATCAGGTACTTGACGATGGCCTGGGCGGTGGTGAGCCGAACGGTCTCCATCAGGGCCTCTCTCAATCAATCCGGATGCTCTGGACGGTCTCCCACGAACCCGACTCGCACGAGCGGAGCCAGGTGTCCTGGAAGCTGACGTAGTCGACGGCCTCGGCGAAGCCGGGCTCGTGCTGGACGCCGGTGGCGACGGCGGTCAGGAACTCGTGGTTCTCGATGACCTTGAGGTCCTCGTAGCCGATCGAGTTGGCGTCGCCCGGCACGAAGTGCCCGTGATACGGGTACCGCTCACCGGCGTAGACCTTCGTGTAGCCACGGGGCGCGGCACCTGAGTCGTCGACGAGGAAGACGTCCATCTCGTTCATGGTCTCGAGGTTCCACCGCAGCGAGCCCTTGGTGCCGTAGACCTCGAACGCCATCTGGCTCTCGGGGCCGATGATGGCCCGGCTCGCCTCGAACGTGCCGCGGGCACCGTTGGCGAACTTCACCATGGCGCCGTTGTAGTCCTCGTTGGTGACCGGCCCGGTCGGGTCGCCCGGCTCGCCACGGTCGTAGTGGGTGCCGCCCGGCTTGGGCAGCGGACGCTCCTTGATGAACGTCTCCATCGTGCCCACCACCTCGGTGATGGGGCCGACCAGCATGTGGGCGAGGTCGACAGAGTGGCTCAGGATGTCCGACGACACGCCGTGCCCGGCGCCGTCGACCTGGAAGCGCCACGACAGCAGCCCCATCGGGTCGGCGCCGTACATCGAGAAGAACCGACCCCGATAGTTGGTGATCTCGCCCAGGGCACCGGACTCGATGAGGCCCTTGGCGTGCTGCACCAGTGGCGCCCAGCGGTAGTTGTACCCGACACCGGTGATGACGCCGGCGTCGCGGGCGGCCTTCTCGACCCGCACGGTCTGGTCGGGCGTGCCGCCGACCGGCTTCTCGCAGAACACGGCCTTGCCCGCCTGGGCAGCAGCGATGGCGAGCTCCTCGTGCATCATGTTCGGCGCCGTCACGTAGACGACGTCGACGTCGGGATGATCGACCACGGCACGCCAGTCGGCCGTCGCCTCACGGAACCCGAACGCGTTGACCGCCAGATCCTGACGCTCCGGCACGTTGTCGCCACACACCACCAGCTCGGTGCGATACGGCGCCTCGTGGATGAGCGAGGCGACACGGGCACACGAGCGGGAATGGGCCTGACCCATCCACCCGAAGCCAATGACCCCGATCCCGAGCTTCTTCTGAGCACTCACGAATAGACCTCTGGATTCACACAGTTCGGGACCCGCTCACCGGACAGGCAGGTCATGACGTTGTCGATGGCGTGGGAGTACATCCGACGCCGACCCCGGTCGGTGGCCGAGGCGATGTGGGGCGTGATGATGACGTTCTCACGACCCTGGAGGGGGTGTTCCATCGGGAACGGTTCGGGGACGGTCACGTCGAGACCGGCGAACGCGACGTGACCCCGATCGAGTGCGTCGACCAGTGCGTCCTGGTCGACGACGCCACCGCGTGCGGTGTTGACGAAGGCGACACTGGGGCGCATGGCGGCGAACGCCTCGGCGTTCATCAGGCCCCTGGTCTCCTCGGTCAGCGGACAGTGCACCGACACGACGTCGGCCCGGGCGAACAGTTCGTCGAGCGTCACCAGCTCGACCGCCTGCTCGGGCGACAACGAGGCCGCCTCGATGTACGGATCGCAGGCGATGGTCTCCATCTCGAGACCTCGGGCCGCCTTCACGACCCGGCGACCGATGCGGCCGTAGCCGATGACGCCGAGCGTGCGCCCGGCCAGCTCGATGCCCTCGTTGGCGGCGTAGTAGTCGCCGTCGTGGTGCCGCAGCCGACGCTGGTTGGCCGCCAACGACTTGGTCGAGTGCAGCATGAGCGACATGGCGTGCTCGGCCGTCGAGATCGTCGGCGACTCGGGCGCGTTGCACACGACGATGCCCCGCTCGGTTGCCGCGTCGAGGTCGACCGTGTCGAAGCCGATGCCGGTCCGGGAGATGATCTTGACCTTCGGCCCGTTGTCCATCCGGGCGCCGTCCCAGATGGACGCGCCGGCCAGCACGGCCTCGGCGTCGGCGAGTGCCTCGGGTTCGGGCCCCACCATCGTGAGCCGACCCTCGAACAGGTCGTCGAACCCCAACGGCACCGGACGATCGATGTACACCTTGATCATTGCTGCTCCTGCGAGTTCGCGCCCTGCGGGCGCTCATGCGCAGCCGGGTGGGACTTGCCGTCTGCGGTGACGAGGGGGCAGCGGGGGTCGAGGCCGTCCTCGCTCCAGGTGTCGCGGATCCAGTGGTGTGCCGGGTCGTCGCAGAACGCCATCGACCGCTCGCCACCTGGGCCGGCCAACACGTTCAGGTAGTACATGTCGTAGCCAGGGGCTGCGATGCACGGCCCGTGGTAGCCGCGGGGCACGAGGAAGACGTCGCCGTCGCGGACGCACACGTTCTCGTCGATCTCGAGGGTGCCGTCCTCGAGCTGCCCGGTGTAGGTGCGGTGCATGCCGAAGCCATGTTCGCTGTAGTTCGGTGTGCCGGCGTCGCCGATGCGGAAGTAGTAGATCTCCTCGTTGTTGACCTCGCACTCGGGCGAGTCGTCGTGCTTGTGCGGCGGGTAGGAGCTCCAGTTGCCGTCGGGCGTGTAGACCTCGACGCACATGATCTTGGCGGCGTGGTCCCACGCCTCGGGGCTCATGAAGTTGGAGATCGAGCGAGTGGCCTGTCCCCCGCCGCGCACCTCGACGGCCACGTCCTCGGCGGCCCCGTACTTCGCCGGCATGCGGACGTCGCACACCGACGTGCACAGCGCCAGCTCACCACCGGTCGGGCTGGACACGGTGACCTCGCTGCCGAGACCGCAGTAGACGAAGTCGCTGACCCGGGCGAACACACTGGTGCGTCCCTCGAGTGTGAAGCTCTCGCCGTCGACGACCGCGGTCACGTCCTGGACCGACAGCGGCAACAGCACACCCTCGTGCCCGTCGAGCGTGAAGCTGATCGACTCCCCCGCAGGCAGATCGAACACCTTCAGGCCGGTCCACGCCCAGCCGGCGTCCTCAGGGGTCAGGTGGACCGGGCCGCGCTCATGGGACAAGGACCCCAGCGGCAGATGGAGGCTCGTCATTGTTCGACCTGCGAGTTCGCGCCCTGCGGGCCCTCATGCGCAGACCGGTCGGCCCCTTCGGGGCGCACGATCCGACTGGCTCGTTCGATCGCGGCGCCGACGTCACCATCGGGTGGGAACAACAGCGCCCGGCCGACGACGAGACCTCGGACGGTCGGGACCTGCATCGACGCCTCCCACGACTCGAAGTCGCGCTCGGGGTCGGGGCCGGGTGTGCCGCCGAGGATCAGCGCGGGCAGCGTCGACGCCGCCAGCACCTTCTCGGGATTGCGGGCCGCCGGCACCTTCAACCAGGTGTGCTTCGTCGTGGACCCGAGGGCCGCG
The DNA here is from genome assembly GCA_020631315.1 of Acidimicrobiales bacterium. The sequence continues at coordinate 15,270 of JAHDHM010000010.1, read as the reverse complement.
GTCACGGTGATGGCCTTGGTGAGCGCCGTCTCGTCGGGATCGAGCTTCGCGACGCCGTCGACCCGGTGGTACGGCAGCGGCTCCAGCATCGTCATGAGACCTTCGGCGGCCAGCTCGTCGACGGCCTTCGCGCACGCCACGATCGTGTCCTTGGTTCCGGGGTCGTTCGGATCGATGCGCAGCAGCATCTTTCCCGAATCGAAGCCGCTGACAGCGAGACCGGCGGCGTCGTACGCGGTCATCGGGTCGTCGAGCTCCCACACGGCGCCCTGGAGACCGCCGCGGTTCATCGTGCCGGCGACGACCTTGTCGTCGAGTGCACCGAGCAGCGCCAACTCCTCGAGCACGTCCGGGCTGCCGAGCACACCGTCGACACCGGGATGCGCCAACGCGACGAGCAGACGGTCGAGAAGACCACGACGGTCGGCCATCGCCAACGGGTCAGCGCCGACGCCGAGCATGCCGCGCGCCGTGTGGTCGGCGGCGACGAAGAAGAGACGACCATCTCGCAGCAGGGGCCGTCGCCGGCGGCGGGCCAGCGCCTCGGTCACAGCGGCAGGACGGAGTCGATCCTCCAGCAGCTGGGCCCATCGGTCGTCGTCGAGCAACTGCACCTCACGGGCCCCGCTCATGTGATCCGCCTGTCCTTGTGGTCGCCTCGCTCGGCGAGGAAGTCGTCGATCTCGTCGACGGTGGGCATGTCGTCGGCGCACATCAACCGGCCGGCGACGATCGCGCCCGCTGCGTTGCCGTACTCGACGGTCCGGACGAGGTCCCAGCCCGAACACAGGCCGTGGACGAACGCACCACCGAAGGCATCACCTGAGCCGAGGCCGCACACGACGTCGACCCAGAAGGGCTCGATGGTCTCGCGGGTGCCGTCCGGCAGGGCCACCATCACGCCGTCGCCACCCATCTTGACGATGGCGGCCTCGAGACCACGTTCGAGCAGCAGGTCGGCGGCCCGGTTCGGGTCGCGCTCCCCCACGGCGAGTTCGCACTCGTCGCGGTTGCCGATGGCGATGGTGACGTGGTCGAGCATCGGCGCGACGTGTTCGCGGGCCTCGTCCATCGACGACCAGAAGTGCGGCCGCCAGTCGAGGTCGAGCACGGTGTGGGTGCGTCGCCCCCGCACCCGGAGCATCTCGGTCACCGCGCCGCGGCTCGGCTCCCAGGCGAAACGCGAGGCTGCGACCCAGAACACCGGCACCTCACGGACCACGTCGAGGTCGACGTCGTCGATGCTCAGGTTCTGATCCGGCGCCCGCGGGTTCCGGTAGAAGATGATGTTCGGCTCTTCCGGCGGGTCGAGTTCGGCGAAGGCCAGCGGTGTGGGCAGTTCGTCGTCGGTGCCGACGAACCGGTCGTCGACGCCGAAGGTCTCGGTCAGCGCGTGCCGGACGTAGCGTCCGAACGCGTCGTCACCGACTCGGGTGACGACGCCGGCGCGATGACCGAGGCGAGACGCCGCGACGGCCACGTTGGTCGCCGTGCCACCGATCGACTTCTCGAAGCCGGTCACGTGGGTCATGGGACCCGGCTCGCGCGCGTAGAGATCGACGCTCACTCGACCGACGGTGAGCAGCTCCAGGTCGGACACGGTCAGTCCTGCTGCTTGACGCCCGAGATCGCCTCGGCGAGTTCGCCTTGCAGCTCTTCGAGCTCGGCACCACCTGCCATGAGGCGGGTCAGTTCGCTCTGGCTGATCTCGCTCTTGGCGAAGTTGCCCATCGACTTGCCACGGTTGAGGATCAGGAAACGATCGCCGACCGGGTAGGCGTGCGCCGGGTTGTGGGTAATGAAGATCACGCCCAGCCCACGCTCGCGGGCGGCGACGATGTAGCGCAGCACCGTGCCGGACTGCTTCACGCCGAGGGCCGACGTGGGCTCGTCGAGGATCAACACCTTGGCGCCGAAGTACACGGCACGGGCGATGGCCACCGACTGGCGCTCGCCACCCGACAGCGTGCCGACCGGCTGTTCGGTGTCGCGGATGTCGATGCCCATCTTGGCCATCTCGGCCTTGGCCGTGGCCTGGGCGGTCTTCTTGTCGATGAACTTGAGCGGTCCGACACGCTTGGTGGGTTCGCTGCCCATGAAGAAGTTCCGCCACACGGACATGAGCGGGACCATCGCGAGGTCCTGGTACACGGTGGCGATGCCGGCATCGAGGGAGTCACGGGGCGAACCGAACGACATCGGCTCGCCTTCCATCGTGATGGTGCCCTCGGACTGCTGGTGCACGCCCGCGAGGATCTTGATGAAGGTCGACTTGCCGGCACCGTTGTCGCCGAGCACACACGTGACCTCTCCGGCGTTCACCGAGGTGGTCACGCCGGTGAGGGCGATGATGTTGCCGTAGTACTTCGAGATGTTGTCGAGCTCGAGGAGTGGCTTGTCGGTCATCGGCTTCTCACTCATCGTCGTAGCGCCTCCGCCTTGGTCCGGATGTATCGGTTCGCGACCACCGCCAGGAGCAGGATCACGCCGACGAACAGGAATCGCCAGTCGGTGTTCCACCGGGCGACCGAGATGCCGATGAGCGGCATGGCCATGATGCAGGCGCCGATGGCGCCACCGAGCACGGTGCCGTAGCCGCCGGTCAGCAGGCAGCCACCGACCACTGCGGCGATGATGAACTCGAACTCCTCACCGTCGCCGGTGTTGGCCTGGATCGAGTTGATGCGGAAGGCCAGCAGCACGCCGACGATCCATGCGGCCATCGACACGATCATGAAGAGCTGTGTCTTGGTGCGAGCGGCGGGGACACCGACCTGGCGGGCGGCTTCCTTGTTGCCGCCGACGGCGTAGGTCCAGCTGCCGAAGCGGGTGTTGCCGAGGACCCAGACCATGATGATCAGGAACACGGCGAACCACACGACTCGCATGGAGGTCTTGGCGGGCGGGATGCCGGCTTCGAGCTCGGCGGCCGTGACGAACATCAGCCGGAAGGCGATGCCGATCGCCGCGGCGACGATGCCGCCGGCGATGAGGGTGGCGCCGAGCCGGTCGGCGTCGCGCTCGACACGGCGCCGCTCGACGAAGCGGGACACGACCAGGCCCCACGCCAGGATCAGCACGGTCAGCAGCGTGAGGATGGTGAACAGTGCCGCTCGGAACTTCGCCGACTCGGAGTCCACGAAGATGATGAGGGCGATCAACATGACGCCGGCACCGAGCACCCAGGTGGCCACCCGCTTGGTCGCGGCGTTGATCGACAGCGCCGCCTGTGAGGCCATGGCCAGGAAGACCATGCCGGCAGCGGCGAGCGACACGAACAGGATCGCCCGGATGCCCTGGGTGGTGAACGGGAAGACGACGTTGCCCTCGGACGAGGAGTCGATGGCGATGGCCGCAACGCCGCCGAGGACGATGAGACCGAGGCCCTTGCCGAAGCGGCCCGTCATCTTGCCGTCGAGCTGGAGGCTGCCGGAGTCGGTCAGTGGTTCGTAGCGCCACTGGCAGAAGCCGTGGACGCCGACGACGATGCCGACTGCGATGACGCCGACGGAGATGACGTTGCCGCCGACGCCGTCGGTCGAGTGCATCAGGATCGCACCGACGATGCCGAGCGCGATGCCCGCGGCGAACTGGGTGAGGCCGGCGGCGTTCAGCGACTCACGACGCTGGAACCACAGCTCCATGACGCCGCAGACGATGACGACGAGGCCGAGCACCACGAGGGTCGTGTAGAAGAAGTCGCGGGACTCGAGTTCCCAGGTGTTGCGCTCCCAGACACCGGCGAAGATCGGACGCCAGAAGTCGTAGTCGGAGGCTTCCTCGGTGGAGGCGACCTGGATCTGGCCGACGAACCGGTTGGCCAGGCCGAGCTTCAGACCACGCAAGGCGAAGAACGTCGCCAGGGTGATGATGAAACTCGGCTGCCCGGTTTTCTCGACCATCGTCCCGTTGAGCCAGCCGATGCCGAGCGCCACCGCCAGCGAGATGGGCAGCGACACCGCCATCGGCAGCCCGAGGCCGCCAAGGTCGCCGGCTTCCTTGACGATGTAGACGGTGAGCATCGCCATCGCGCCGTACATGGCGCCTGACGAGAGATCGAATTCGCCGCCGATCATGAGCATCGAGACGGCGATGGCCATGATGCCGAGGCTGGAGGCGACGATGTCGATCCAGCCGAAGCTCTGGCCGGCGGTGCCGAAGATGTCGGACACGGCCCAGAAGAAGGTCCAGACGCCGGCGGCGCCGCTGAGGGCGCCGACCTCGGGTCGGATGAAGAGTCGTTGGAAGACCGAGCGATACGCCAGTCGTTCGTCGGCAGCCGGGGCTGCTGGTGTCGCGGCGTCCGCAGACGTCGCTTCGGCGGTGTCGCTCACGTGTCCCCCAAGGCAGTCAGCGTGGTGTGGCAGAAGGATGAAGAAGAAGGTGCGTTCCGAGCCGATGGCTGGTGGGGCGGGGCGAACCCGCCCCACCAGCGCATCAGTCGGTGTGCTGGATCAGCAGA
>JAHDHM010000010.1:0-10798 GCA_020631315.1 Acidimicrobiales bacterium | reverse complement strand
AGAACCGTGATGGGTTCAGCTGGATCAGCGAGTGCCCTGCTCGGAGAGCGCGACGACTGCCGACGCGTTGTCCGGCGTGACGAAGCCCGGGCCGGTGAGGACCGGGAGGCCGCCGCCAACCGTGTTCTGGTTGGTGACGTTGAGGTACAGGAAGAGCACCGTGAGGTAGCCCTGCAGGTACTGCTGCTGGTCGACGGTGAAGGCGACGTCGCCGGCCTCGATGGCGGCGAGCAGCTCCGGCGTCATGTCGAAGCCACCGATGGCGACGTCACGACCGAGGTCCTGAGCGGCGCGCAGGGCGGACATGGTGATCACCGGGCCGACGCCGAGGATGGCGTCGATGTCCGGGTCAGCGGCCAGCGTGGCGTTGATGGTGTTCTGCTGCTCAGCGGTGTCGGCGTCGAGACCCATGAACTCGGCCACGACCTCACCGTTGAAGGTGTCGGCGAGACCGTCACAACGCTCGGTGAGACCGACGTTGCCCTGCTCCTGGAAGGCGCAGAGCGCCTTGGTGGCGCCAGCGGCGTTGAGGCGGTTACCCGCACCCTGACCGGCGACGAACTCGGTCTGACCGACGTGGGTCAGGGCACCGATCTCCTGGTAGTCGTTCGAGCCCGAGTTGAGCGTGATGACCGGAATGCCGTTGCCGACAGCGTCCTGCAGCGGGCCGACCAGGGCGGTCGGGTCCGGCAGCGACGCACCGATGCCGTTGGTGCCCTCGGCGACCGCGGCTTCGATGTCCTGGACCATGACGTTGGCGTCGTTGTTGCCCGGACGCCAGACGACGGTCACGCCGAGGTCGGCGGCCGCGGCCTCAGCGCCACGCTTCACGACGGACCAGAACGGGCCGTCGTCGGAGTGGGTGATGACGTGGAACGTCAGGTCCGAGCCCTGCGACAGGTCGACGGACTCGGTGGTCTCGGTGGCATCCGTGTCGCCCGAATCGGCGGCAGCGGTGGTGTCGGCCGAATCCGTGGAGTCATCCGAGTCGCCGCACGCGGCAGCGACCATGGAGAACGCCAGGAGAACGGCGAGTAGGTAACGGAATTTCTTCACGTTGGGTTTCCCTCCCTGGGTTGGTTGTACAGCCCGCGAATTCGCAACTCTCAGGACGAGAGCGACGCCTCCACGGAACGGATGTACTCGACGCTCTGGCGAACGCCCAGTACCGGACCCTCCCCGACCGGCGGTTCGCCGTCGGTGATGGCCACATCTTGTTCGATCACGTACCAGCCGGCGTAGCCCCCTGACTCCAGCTGCGTGATCACCTTAGCCAGATCGAGGTCGCCGTCACCGAGTGGTGGGAACAGCCCGGCCTGGACCGCCTCCATGAGCGTGAGCTCCTTGGCGTTCAGCCGCGCCGCGACGGATCGATCGAGGTCCTTCAGGTGCACGAGGCCGACGCGGTCGGCGAAGTCGGTCGCCATCTCCAGCGGATCGAACCCGCCGATGGAGAGGTGACCCGTCTCGAGCACGACCTTGGCCGAGGTGCCCGCGAGCAGGCGCCGGACCTCGTCTTCGGTCTCGATCAGCGAGTCGACGTGACAGTGCACGGTCTGAGTGAGGCCGCGTGCGCTGCACTCGGCCGACAACCAGTCGATCGACTCGAACAGGAACGACCACTCGTCGTCGGAGAGGGCCGGACGGTCCCACGAGGACGGATCGCTGACGGGGCACGTGATGTAGTGCAGTGCGCCGCCGGCAGCGAGCAGGTCGGCGGTCTCGAGCGCGCTGGCGCGCACCGCGTCGGCTTGGGCTCGGTCGTGCAACGCGAGCGGCACGAAGCCGCCGTTCAGGCTGAGCCCGTAGGAGCCGAGCAGCTCGACCAGTTCGGCCGGGTCGGTCGGCAGGTAGCCCGCGGAGCCGAGTTCGGTGGCGGTGAACCCCGTGTCGCGCATCTCGCCGAGGACACGGTCCACGGGCAGCTGCATGCCCCAACCGGGCACCTCACAGATGCCCCACGAGATCGGCGCCGCGCTGGTGCGGTCCAGGATCGTGCTCAAGATGTCTCCCCTTCGATGGCCCCGAACTCGGCGCTCGGTTCCAGTCGCCCTCAGGACGGGCCAGTCGGAACGCATTGGAGCGCTCTATTGAGTTGGAGCGCTCCAACAGTTACGTTCGGTGTGACGGAAGTCAAGTCAGAAACCTGACACGTCATCACACCGTCACACGTCGACCAGAGGGGATCCTCCGGCACGCCGGTGGCGCTGCGATGATGCGGGCGGACGGTAGGACCGCGCCGAACCCGGCGTGAACTCCAGGGGGCGAGAACTTGTCGCACGACAGCGAACGGGCACCGACGATGCAGGACGTCGCCGATCTCGCCGGTCTGTCGCGTGCGCTCGTGTCCCTCGTCATGCGCGACAGCCCCAAGGTCAGCGAGGCCTCACGAACCAAGGTGCTCGCCGCCGCCGAACAGCTCGGCTACCGACCGAACCGGATGGCCAGCTCGCTCGCGAGCGCTCGGACGATGACCCTCGGTCTGGTGCTGAACGACCTCCACAACCCATTCTTCGCCGAAGTGGCCGACGGTGTCCACGAGGCCGCATCGGCCGCCGGCTACCGCGTCGTGTTGAACTCCGCGTTCGCCGAGCCCGAGGGCGAAGCCGAGGCCGTCACACAGTTCCTCGAGTACCGCGTCGACGGACTCATCCTCACCGGCCCCCGTCTGGCCCCGAGCCAGCTGCTCGACCTCGCCGCCGAGACGCGTCTCACCCTGATCGGGGCGACGGTCGACACGGACAAGCTCGACAGCGTCAACAACGACGAACGTCGAGGTGCCCAGCTGGCCGTCGACCACCTCGTCGAGCTCGGGCATCGCGACATCGCCCACATCGACGGTGGCGTCGGTGCGGGAGCGGCAGGACGTCGGGCCGGCTACGTGGACGCGATGAAGGCCCGCGGTCTCGGCGACCACGTCCGCATCGTGCCCGGTGACTTCACCGAAGCGAGTGGCATCGCCGCCGTCGACCGGCTGCTCAGCGACGACCGGCCGCTCACCGCCGTGTTCGCAGCGAACGACCTCGAAGCCATCGGCGCGCTCCATCGACTCGACGACCTGGGCTACTCGGTGCCTGACGACATCTCGGTGGTCGGTTACGACAACGTCGCCTTGGCCCAGCTACGCCATGTGGCACTGAGCACCGTCGACCAGCCGCGCACTCTGATGGGTCAGCTCGCCACCCGTCTGCTGCTGAACCGTCTCAACGAAGGCGCCGGCGCCGGCACCCATCAGGTGCTCGCCCCCACCTTCATCGCTCGCGACACCTCGGGCCCCGCCCGACGCTGACTCACCGCATCCGAATCTCGCCGACCAACCCCTGCACTGGAGCATCACATGCCCACCACCATCCCCCACTGGATCGACGGCGCCGCCACCTCACTGGCTTCCACCCGCACCTCGCCCGTCACGAACCCGGCGACCGGCGAGGTCACCGGCGAGCTGCTGCTCGCCGAGACCGCCGACGTCGATGTCGCCGTCGCGTCGGCCAAGGCCGCCTTCGGCTCGTGGCGAGACGCGCCCATGGCGCGCCGCACGGCGATCATGTTCGCCTTCCGCCAACTCGTCGACGCCCATCGCCTCGAGCTCGCCGAGATGATCAGCGCCGAACACGGCAAGGTGCGAGCCGACGCGCTCGGCGAAGTGGCCCGCGGCCTCGAGGTCGTCGAGTTCGCCTGCGGCATCGGCGAGATGTTGAAGGGCGACCGCACCGAGAACGTGGCGACCGGTGTCGACGCCTTCACCGTGCGCCAGCCCGTCGGTGTCGTGGCCGGCATCACCCCGTTCAACTTCCCCGTCATGGTCCCGATGTGGATGTTCCCGATGGCCATCGCGTGCGGCAACACCTTCGTGCTCAAGCCGTCGGAGAAGGACCCGACCGTGTCCATCCGCATGGCCGAGCTGTTCACCGAAGCCGGTCTGCCCGACGGTGTGTTCAACGTGATCCAGGGCGACGCCGTCGCGGTGAACCACCTCCTCGAGCACCCCGACGTCGACGCCGTCAGCTTCGTCGGCTCCACCCCCATCGCCCAGCACGTCCAGCGCAGCGCGACCGAGCACGGCAAGCGGGTGCAGGCACTCGGCGGCGCGAAGAACCACATGGTCGTGCTCCCCGACGCCGACGTCGACCAGACCGCCGACGCTGCGGTCAGCGCCGCCTACGGCTCGGCCGGCGAACGCTGCATGGCCATCTCCGTGTTGGCAGCGGTCGGCGACATCGCCGACCCGCTGGTCGATGCCATCGCGACCCGCATCGACAAGCTCGCGATCGGCCCAGGCCTGTCGGAGGAACCGATGGACATGGGCGCCCTCGTCACCGAGGCCCATCGGGACCGCGTCGCCTCCTACATCGACGCCGGCGAGGCCGCCGGAGCGACGCTCGTGCGAGACGGCCGCGGCTTCACCGTCGAGCACCACGCCGATCTGGCTCGGCGCGACGCTGTTCGATCACGTCACCACCGACATGACGATCTACACCGACGAGATCTTCGGACCGGTGCTGGTGGTCGTGCGTTGCGACACCTACGACGACGCACTCGAGCTGGTGAACTCCAACCCGTTCGGCAACGGCACCGCCATCTTCACCAAGGACGGCGGCGCCGCCCGGGCCTATCAGCGTGACTGCGAGGTCGGCATGGTCGGCGTCAACGTGCCGATCCCCGTACCGATGGCCTTCCACTCGTTCGGCGGTTGGGGCGACTCGATCTTCGGCGACCATCACATCTACGGCCCCGAGGGTGTGCGCTTCTACACCCGCCTCAAGGCCGTCACCGAGCGCTGGCCCGATCCGCACGAGCAGTCCCGCGTCGACCTCGGCTTCCCCACCAACGGCTAGCGCTGTGTCGCAACGTCTCGTCAGGGTGGGCATCGTCGGTACCTCGTGGTGGGCTGACTCCATGTATCTGCCTGCGCTGGCCGACCATCCGGTCGGGACCGTCACGGCGTTGTGCGGTCGTCGCCGTGAGGCGGCACAGAACCTGGCCGACACGTGGTCGGTCCCGCACGTGTTCACCGACTGGGCCGAGATGCTCGACTCGGGTGAGGTCGACGCGGTGATCGTCGCAGCGACGAACGACACGCACGCACCGGTCACGAATGCGGCACTCGACCGTGGCATGCCGGTGCTGTGTGAGAAGCCGATCGCCACCGCTCCCGACGAGGCAGCCTCGCTCGGCGAACGTGGAGCCGCGGCGACCGTGGCCACGATGGTGCCGTTCACCTACCGTTGGATGCCCACGTTCGTCACCGCCAAACAGGCCATCGACGACGGCCTCGTCGGCGATGTGCACCACCTGACGTTCCGCTACTTGGGGCAGTTCGGCCGCGACCTCACACCGGCGTGGCGGTTCGACCCGAACGTGCCGGGCGCCGGGATCATCGCCGACCTCGGACCGCATGCACTGCATCTGGCCGAGTGGTTGAACGGCCCGATCGTCGAGCTGAGCGCCCTCGCCGCGGTTCGACGCGAACCGGATCGTCCGACGCTCGACGCCGAGGACACGGCGTGGCTCAACTGCCGATTCGCGAACGGTTCGCTGGGCGCGCTGCAGGTGTGTGCGATGTCGTGGGCCGGCACTCCGATGGGCCAGATCCACGACCTCGACGTGCACGGAACCGGCGGCCGGCTGAACGCCTACAACGACTGGGACGCCACGCAGCAGGTCACGTTCGTGCCCGATGGTGAGGCTCCTCCCGGGCGCGAGCTCCCGCTCGTCGTCGACGACCACGTCCGCATGGGCAACGTCCACGACACCTATCGCGACGTGTTCCGCAGCACCGAGGCCATGACCCGCGAGTGGGTGACCGCCATCGCCGAGGGCCGGCTGGTGAAGCCGGACCTCACCGACGGCGCCCGCAGCCAGGTGCTGGTCGAGGCCGCGCTGAAGTCGATCCGCTGGCGCGGCCAGCTCATCGACGTCACCCCCTGATCCAGATCAGCGGTCACGGCACCGGGCTTCGAAGTACATTGCGCTGATTCAGCGCACGCCCAGCGCTGCTCACGCCGTGTGAGGCGCCGTGTTTCCTCGTCGGAACCAGCCGCTCTGGTACCTCGACTTCAAGGGTGCGACTTCCTTGGCGCGCCTCGGGTTCCTGGAGGCTGTGGCTCGCGCCCTGCTGTCCGCCGTCGTGCCGTTGGCTGCGCTCGAGGCGCTCGACGACAAGGCGACCGTCTCATGGGTGTACACGCTCGGCGCGGCCATGGCGCTTGCCGTGACGCTGAACACGGCCGTCGCCGAGAGGTTCGTGTTGCGACGATGGGTGACGACCGCAGGGCTCCTGGCCTTGATCGGTTCATCGGTGGTCTTCGCCTACGCCGACGGAGTCGTGTTTGCCGTCGGCATCGCCTTGCTCGCGGCGGCGGCATCGATCTTCTCGGTCACGCTCAGCCTGTACATCATGGAGTCCGTCGACACGTCGGACCTGCGCCGATCCGAGTCCCGACGCTTGGTGTATGCCGGTGCAGCCTGGTTGCTCGGTCCTGCGGGCGGCGCGTTCCTCGCCGATCGTCTGGACAGCCGTCTCCCGTTCCTGGTCTCTGCGCTCGTCGCTGCGGCTGCACTGGGCTACTTCTGGGCGTTGCGGCTCGGCAGCAACCCGGTTCTGGTCGCGCCCACGGCACCACCACCCAACCCGCTCGTCGCAGTCCCCAGGTTCTTCCGTCAGCGACCGCTGCGCATCGCCTACTGCATCACCCTGGTGAGGGCCATGTTCTGGGTGGCCATCTTCGTGTACGGCTCGATCTACGTGGTGGAGGCCGGGCTGCCGACGTGGGCCAGCGGCGTCTTCCTTTCGCTGGTGGCGACACTGCTGTTCGCTGCACCGTTGATCGTCGATGTCGCAGAGCGGTTCGGTACTCGCCGGACCATCCAGTCGGCCTTCTGGGCGCTAACTGCGGCGATGCTGGTCCTGGCGGTGTTGCGAGAACCCACGCCGGCCGGTCTCATCGCCTGGGCCGTCGGAGCGTTCGCTGGATCCACACTCGACGTTCTGGGCAATCTCCCGTTCATGCGAGTGGTCGATCCGAGCGACCGCGTCGAGATGACGGCGGTGTTCTCGACGTGGCGCGACACTTCGGCACTCGCCGCGCCGCTCCTCGCGGCCGTCGTGTTGTCGGTCGCGCCGTTCTGGGCGTTCTATTGCGTGCTGGCCGTGCTCGCCGCAGCGACCGGCTGGTACGCCCGACTGCTCTCCGACGATCTCTAACCCGTGTTGCGGAGGCCGGCGGCGACGCCGTTGACCGAGAGCAGCAGTGCACGCTCGATGCGGCGCGCCGAGTCGATCTCAGCCTGGGTGGTCGGCTCACCGGCTTCGGCTGCCGTGCGCCGACGATCGAGCAGGTGGAGCTGCAGCATGTTGAGCGGCGCCAGGTAGGCGTCGCGTACCTGCAGGGTGCGGCGCAGGACCGGCAGATCGTCGAGCAGCGCCTGCTCGGTGACGGTCGTGACCATGTCGATCGTGCGGGCGTGTTCGTCGCAGATCACGTCGTAGAGATGACGGTGTTGCTCGTCGACCAGTCGCTCGACGTAACGCTTCGAGATGGCCAGATCGGTCTTCACGAGCGTCATCTCGACGTTCGACAGGAACGTGCGGAAGAACGGCCAGTCCTGGTACATGGTCCGCAGCTCGGCGAGATCACCGGCGTCGACCACGGACTTCAGGCCGCTGCCCACGCCGAACCAGCCGGGCAGGATCTGACGGGACTGGGTCCAGCCGAACACCCACGGGATCGCCCGCAGGTCCTCGATGCCCGCCGTGGCGCCCTTGCGACGCGACGGGCGTGACCCGATGTTGAGCGCACCCAGCTCTTCGACCGGGGTCGACGAGAGGAAGTACGGCACCAGGCTCGGGTCCTCGATGAGCGAGCGGTACTTGGCGTACGCCGCGCCCGACACCTCGTCCATGACACCGGACCAGCGGTCGCGCAGTTCGTTGCCGATGCGGGATTCGCGATGCGACAACGAGGCTTCGACCACGGCCGACACGGCGAGGTCGAGGTTTCGCTGGGCGAGCTGCGGCTGGCCGTACTTGTCGGCGATGACCTCGCCTTGCTCGGTGGTCTTCACGCGACCGTCGAGCACGCCCGAGGGCTGCGACAGGATCGACGCTGCGGTCGGGCCGCCGCCGCGGCCGATGGTGCCGCCACGACCGTGGAAGACCGTGAGCTGCACGCCGTGGCGGTTGCTGACGTCGCGCAGGGCGCGCAGTGCTCGGTGGATCTCCCACTGCGACGTGGCGATGCCGCCGTCCTTGTTGGAGTCGGAGTACCCGACCATGACCTCCTGTTGGTCGCCGCGCAGACGCAACAGCTCCCGGTAGGCCGAACAGGAGAAGAGCGCCTCCATCGTGTCGCCGATGGAGCGGAGATCGCCGATGGTCTCGAACAACGGCACGAAGCCGAGCCGGGCCACGCCACGGGGCACGTCGATGAGGCCCGCTTCCTTGGCCAGCACGGCCGGGGCGAGGATGTCGTCGACGCCGCGCGTCATCGAGATGATGTAGCTCTCGATGACCTGGTCGCCGAGGCCGTCCATGAGCTTGCGGATGGTGTGGAACAGGGCGAGCGCCTGCTCTGGTTCGGCGGCGCTGGCCGGGCTGATGGGGCGCCGACCGGCGAGCTCTGCTTCGAGCACGCGCTGGCGCTGCAGCGGATCGTCGCCGTAGGCGATGTCGACGTCGGCGAACATGCCCGACAGCGTCTCGTGGTGGACGTCGGCGTGCTGACGGACGTCGAGGGTGGCGAGGTGGAAACCGATGATGGCGACGAGTCGACGCACTCGGCTGACGCGTCCGTGGGCGATGCGCTCGGCGTTCGTCTCGATGAGGGATCGATGGACGATCGCGAGATCGGCGTCGAGTTCGGCTGCCGAACGATAGGCCCGCTCGGACTTCGGCTGATCACGAGTGAGTTCAAGGCGGTGATGCATGACCGTGATGAGCATCCGGTAGGGCTCGCCCTGGATGACGTCGCTGAACGCGCCGAACACAGCCGGGAACTGCTCGCGATACTCGCCGAGACGGACGAGCATGTCGTCGGAAGCCGGACGGATCCGCTGGGCGATCGAGAGCTCGGCACTCAGTTCTTCGAGCTCGGCGACGAGCACGCGCAGCGCCCGCACGCGATGCATCTCGGCGACCTGTTCGGTCGTGTCGGGGGTGACGAACGGGTTGCCGTCACGGTCGCCGCCGACCCAGCTGCCGAACCGCACGAAGGGAGCGGTGACGTCGACCTCGACATCGTGCTCGCGCAACGCGGCTGCGACGTCGTCGAGGAACTCGGGCAGGCCTTCGGCCATGAGCTGCTCGACGTAGTAGAGGATCGACCGGGCCTCGTCGAACGGCGTGGGCTTCGCCGTGCGGATCTCGTCGGTCTGCCAGAGCGACTCGATGATCTCGTCGATGCGCCGGTCGATGCGTGCGACCTCGAGGGACGTGCCGACGACGCGACGCTCCAGCAGACGGCGCAGCTCGAAACGCTTGTCCAGGATCGAGCGGCGGCTCGCCTCGGTCGGATGTGCGGTGAACACCGGCCGGATGTCCGAGCGCTCCAACAGCGCACCGACGGCTTTGGGGTCGACACCCTGCTCGACCAGACGGTCCACGGTCTCGGCGAAACGCCCACGGTCGAGGGTGCGCTCCTGCAGGCCCGGCACACGATGGACCTGCTCGGCCACGTTCGCCAGGTGGAAGTACATGGTGAACGCCCGCACGAGCAGGATCGCCTCGACATCGTCCACCGCTTCGAGACGCTGCTCGAGATCGGCTTCGGTGACGTCGGTCGTGACGTCGGCGACGTCGAGACTCACCGCCCGGATCTGTTCGACCAGGTCGAGGAAGTCCTCCCCCTCCTGGTGCGCCAAGGTGGCGCCGAGTTGACGGCCGATTCGGCCGATGTCGTCCCTGAGTGAGCGATCGTCCACGCCAGGAGAATACGATGGTCGGACCACTTCATGAGGGGAGATCTGGCGATGCAGATCAAGGTCGATTTTGACATCTGTGAGTCCAACGCACTCTGCATGGAAGCTGCGCCGGACATCTTCGAGGTCCGAGACGACGACTTCCTCTACGTGCTGAACGAGACGCCGGGTGAAGACGCCCGCGCTCGCGTCGAGGACGCTGCGGCCCGCTGCCCGCGCGCCGCCATCACCATCGTCGACTGAGTCGACCGACATGACATTCGAACCTCCGGCGTCGGTCACGATCGTCGGGGCGTCGCTCGCCGGCCTCCGCGGGGCCGAGGCACTTCGTCGCGCCGACTACGACGGCGCGATCACGTTGCTCGGCGCCGAGCCGCACCTCCCTTACGACCGCCCACCGCTGTCGAAGAAGATCCTCTCGGGGGTCTGGGAGCTCGAGAAGTCACAGCTCGCCACGGCAGAACGCCTGGCCGAACTACGCATCGACGTCGAGCTCGGCGTCACGGCGACGGGCCTCGACGTTGACGGCCGGACGGTGTCCACGTCCGCGGGTGACCAATCGTTCGACGGCCTGATGATCGCCACGGGTGCGCGGTGTCGGAATCTGCCGGGGGCCGATGATCTCGCCGGTGTCCACGTGCTGCGTGGCCTCGACGACTGCGCCGCACTCCGGGGCGAGCTGGCTGCTGCAACCGGGCGGGTGGTGGTCATCGGTGCCGGCTTCATCGGTGCCGAGGTCGCTGCCACGGCGAAGACCATGGAGCTCGATGTCACGATGCTCGAGGCAGCACCGCATCCGCTGCAGCGAGTGCTGCACCCCGAGCTGGGTCAGCTGATGGCTGACATCCACACCGAGCACGGCGTCGACGTCCGTTGTGGCGTG
>JAHDHM010000359.1 GCA_020631315.1 Acidimicrobiales bacterium | reverse complement strand
CGGCGCGCTGACCGCCGGACGGACCGACAGCACCACTGCACTGTTCCCGTACGAGACCGACGACCGACTCCACGCGACCGCCGATGGGGTGGGTCCGTTCACGCTGCTGCGAATCGGCTCCGGCTCGGACGCCGCCGTGTGGCAGCCGTTCGCCAGAGTCATCGACCCCGCTGCTCGTCGCACGTTGCTGAAGTCCGTGATGAGTGACGAGGTGGTGTTCGAAGAGCGACACACCACGCTGGGTCTGACCTTCAGTTACCGGTGGAGCAGCACCGAGGCGCACGGGTTCGTGCGCACCGCCACCCTCACCAACACCGGCGACGCCGCCGTGGAGGTCGAGGTGCTCGACGGGCTGCGCAACGTCCTGCCCGCCGGGCTCGACCCGTTCGTCTACGAGCGCTTCAGCAACCTGAGCCAGGCCTACAAGCGCAGCGAGCTGGTCGACGCGGCCACGCGTCTCGCCGTGTATTCGCTCGAGTCTCCCGTCAGCGACTCGGCAGAGCCGCACGAGGTCCTGCGTTCGACCTCCATCTGGTCGTCGGGGTTCGACGGCGCCACCGTCGCGCTCGATGCAGCAGCGGTCGATCGCTTCGAGCACGGAGCGGACCACCTCGAGGCGGCCGACGCCCATCGGCTCACCGGTCGGGCGGGCAACTACCTGCTACGAGGCGACACGGCCCTCGCTGTCGGAGCGACCGTCAGCTGGCGCATCGTCGCCGACGTGGGACGCGACCAGTTCGCCGTGGCCGAGCTGCGTGGGATGCTGCGCTCGGGAAGCCTGCCCGACGTCGACGACGCGATCGGCGCAGCGAGGTCGCGGCTGGTCGGGATCATGGCCGCATCGGACTCCCAGCAGTGCACGGGTGACGAGGTCGCCGCAGCGCATCACCTGCCGAACGTGGTCTACAACGTCCTGCGTGGCGGTGTGCCGCTGAGCGGCTATCGGCTCGATCTCGGTGACCTGCGCGACTTCATCACAGTCCGCAACCGGAAGGTCGCCGCCCGCCACACCGCGTGGTTCGCCGCGATGCCGACGTCGGCCGAGCTGTCCGAGGTGGTCACGGCCGCCACCGAGACCGGTGATCTGCACCTGCTGCGGCTGGTCCGGGAGTACCTGCCGTTCAGCTTCTCGCGTCGCCACGGCGACCCGAGCCGTCCGTGGAACGCGTTCTCGATCAAGACCCAGGACGAGGCCGGCGAGCCCACCTTCGAGTGGCAGGGGAACTGGCGCGACATCTTCCAGAACTGGGAGGCACTGTGCGCCTCCTTCCCGCAGTTCCTTCCGGGCGTGATCTCGGCGTTCGTCAACGCGTCGACGGCCGACGGCCACAACCCGTACCGGGTGACTCGCAGCGGCATCGACTGGGAGGTGCCGCATCCCGACGACCCCTGGGCGAACATCGGCTACTGGGGCGACCACCAGGTCGTGTATCTGCTTCGCCTCCTCGACGCCGTCGACCGCTACCTTCCCGGCGCGGTCGCCGAGCTGCTCGATGAGCGGTCCTTCACCTACGCCGACGTGCCGTATCGCATCGCCCCCTACGACGACATCGTCGCCGACCCGAAGGCGACGATCACGTTCGACACGGCCGCCCACGACGAGATCGTCGCCCGCGCCGAACGTGACGGCGCCGACGCCCGGCTGATGCACGACATCGACGGCGAGCTCGTCGTCGCCACGCTGATGGAGAAGCTGCTGGTCGTCGCCTTGGCCAAGCTCTCGAACTTCGTGCCCGGCGGCGGCATCTGGCTGAACACCCAGCGCCCCGAGTGGAACGACGCCAACAACGCCCTGGTCGGCTACGGGTTGTCCGTCGTGACGATGATCCACCTGCGGGAGTACCTGACCCACCTGCAGGCCACCTTCGACGGGGTCGACCGCGAGTTCGCGGTCTCCGCCGAGGTCGTGTCCTGGCTCGATGCCGTGGCGGGCGCGCTGGCGGCTCCGCCGGTGGACGCCGACGCTGCCGACGCCGACCGTCAACGCAAGGCCCTCATGGACCAGCTCGGCCGGGCTGGGTCGGACCATCGGGAGCGCACGGACACCAAGGGCTTCGGCGGCGAGACCGTCCCGATCGACGCAGCCCGCGTCATCGGACTGTGCGACGCAGCGATGGCGCATCTCGATGCGTCGATCCTGGGCAGCTTCCGCGAGGACGGGCTGGTGCACTCCTACAACCTGGTCGCGTTCTCCGACGATCGGGAGCAGGCGTCAGTCCGTCACCTGCCCGAGATGCTGGAGGGACAGGTCGCCGCGCTCGGCTCGTCGGTACTCGGCTTCGAGCGGCGAGCCGACCTCCTCGACGCGCTGTTCGCGAGCCGCCTGCATCGAAGCGACCTGGACACCTTCACCCTTGCTCCGGTCATCGAGTTGCCGAGCTTTCTCGACAAGAACGTCGTCGGCGACGACGAGGTGGCGGCTGATCCGCTCCTCCAGCGACTCCTCGAGGCAGGGGAGCGGTCGATCATCGGCCGTGACGTCGACGGCCGGGTTCGGTTCAACGCCGACCTCGCGAACGCCGCGGCGCTCGACGCCGCTCTGGACCGTCTGGCGCTCGACGAGGCGTGGGCCGCTGACGTGGCGGCCCACCGCCCGGGCGTCGTCGGTGCCTACGAACGGGTCTTCGACCACCACTCGTTCCTCGGACGATCGGTGTCGATGTACGCCTACGAGGGCATCGGCTCCGTGTACTGGCACATGGTCGGCAAGCTGCTCGTCGCGGTGCAGGAAGCCGCCGTCGCCGCAGCCCGTTTCGGACAACCGCAGGCCGTCGTCGGCCGTCTCGCCGACGGGTACGAGCGTGTCCGCGCCGGCTTGGGCGTGAACCGGTCCGCTCGTGAGTTCGGTGCCGTGCCACTCGACCCGTACTCGCACACGCCGGCTCATGCGGGAGCACAGCAGCCGGGTATGACGGGCGCGGTGAAGGAAGAACTGCTGGCTCGGCCCGGTGAGCTGGGCGTGCGGGTGCACGACGGCTGCATCGTGTTCGATCCGTTGTTGTTGCGTCGGTCGGAGCTGTCGCCCGAACCGGCGGTGTGGGAGGTGTTGGCCGCTGACGGGCGGATGACCACTGTCGAACTCGATTCCGGGTCCCTCGGGTTGACGGTGTGTCAGACGCCCGTCGCGGTCACGTCAGCCGCCGACGGTCCGTGGGTCGAGGTCGAACTCGTCGACGGCACCGTTCGCCGCACGAGCGGGGATCGGCTCGACGCCGAGCTCAGCGCCGCGGTGTTCGGTCGGACCGGCGCGGTGCGGCTGCTCCGCGCCGGCCTGCCCGTCTGAGGACGGACCCGACTCCAACACGGTTGCCGCGTCGCGTCGCGGCGTAACGTGGCCATCGGTCCGCGCAGCGGCGGACGGAGGTCAGGGGGACCACATGTCGGACAGCACGCCGGACAGCACGCCGGGAATCGATGCTGCGGCGCTGGCGGCCGCCATCACGGAGGCGACGCCGTATCCGCCGTTCGCCGAGGGACTCGACCTCGAACAGGCTGCCGAACTGCAGGCCGCGGTCGTGGCGATCATCTCTCCGGGCGGACCCGGCGGTCTGAAGGCAGGCGTCACCGTCGAAGCGGCTCAGGCTGCGCTCGGTGTGCCCGGCCCGTTGCTCGGGCACCTGCACGCAGGTCGCGGGCTCGAGTCCGGCTGCGACCTCCCGGCCGACGAGGGTGTGAAGATCGAGTGCGAGATCGGCGTCCGTCTCGGCGCGGACGGCGCCATCCGTGGCGTCCGCCCCGTCATCGAGCTCGCCCGCCTGGACTGGTTCAGTCCGTCGGACTTCACCGGGCCCAACCTGCTCGCCACCAACATCGCCGCCGACCGCTACATCGTCGGAGCCGAATCCGAGTGGACGGGGGACCCGACCGATGCCATCACCGCGACCCGCTCGGGCGAGGTGTTCGTCGAGTCGGCAGCCTCGTTCTCGCTCGGTGGCCC
>JAHDHM010000358.1 GCA_020631315.1 Acidimicrobiales bacterium | reverse complement strand
CCTGGTCGACCCAGCGCACCACGTAACCGAGGATGCCCTGCGCGTTGTTGTCGAGCTCGGCCTGGATCTCGTCGTCAGTCCACGACGGGTCCTCCGCCACCGGAATCCTGAGGAGATCATCGACCGTGGCACGCGGACCGCCATCGAGGAGGCCGGCCTGCACCGACGCCACGTCGACGTGGTGGTAGTGCATGGCGTGCAAGGTCGCTGCGGTCGGTGACGGCACCCAGGCGCACGAGGCTCCCGAGCGCGGGTGGCCGATCTTCTCGTCGAGCATCTGCTCCATGCGGTCCGGTGCGGCCCACATCCCCTTGCCGATCTGTCCGACCCGGGCAAGACCCGTGCGGAGTCCGACGTCGACGTTCCAGTCCTCATAGGCGCCGATCCAGCGCTGGGCCTTCATGTCGGCCTTGCGGACCATCGGTCCCGCCTCCATCGACGTGTGCATCTCGTCGCCGGTGCGGTCGAGGAAGCCGGTGTTGATGAACACGATGCGGTCCTTCACCGCCCGGATGCACTCGTGGAGGTTGACCGTCGTGCGGCGCTCCTCGTCCATCACCCCGACCTTCACCGTGTGGCGCGGGAGTCCGAGAAGGTCCTCGACACGATCGAAGAGGTCGCTGGTGAACTGCACCTCGGCAGGACCGTGCATCTTCGGCTTCACCACGTAGACGGAGTCGTGCTCGCCGTTGCGGAGTCGAGCTCGCCCGCCCATGCCGTGCATTGCGCCAGCCACGGTGAACAGCGCGTCGAGGACACCCTCGGGCACTTCGGAGCCGTCGGCGGTGCGCACGGCCGGGTTCGTCATGAGGTGGCCCACGTTGCGCACGAGCATCACAGCCCGTCCGGCGAGCGTGTACCGACCCCCCGCGTTCTGGAACGCCCGGTCGGCGACCATCTCGCGCTGGAACGTCCGGCCCGCCTTGGTGACCTCCTCGGTCAGCGTGCCGGCGCACAGGCCGGCCCAGTTGCGGTAGGCCAGCGCCTTGTCGGCACCGTCGACGGCTGCGACCGAGTCCTCGCAGTCCATGATCGCCGTGACCGCCGCCTCCAGCGTCACGTCGGCGAGACCCGCGGGGTCGGTGCTGCCGATCTCGTCCTCGCGGTCGAGTTCGAGCACGATGCCGAGTCCGTTCACGACCAGGTGGATGGCGTCAGGCGACGCGCCGTCACCTTCCCAGCCGACGTACTGGCTCGGGTTGTCGAGCCCCGTCATGCGGCCGTCGTCGAGGCGGGCGACCAGTTCGCCGTCGACCACGGACCACTCGGTGACGTTCTCATGGGAGGAGACGGCGAGCGGGACCACGGCATCCAGATGAGCCTTCGCCCGGGCGATGACGGCTGCACCTCGCTCCGGATCGTACGGCCCGCCTGGCGGCGTCGAACCGAGGGCGTCGGTGCCGTAGAGCGCGTCGTACAACGAGCCCCATCGGGCGTTCGCCGCGTTGATGGCGTAACGGGCGTTCATGACCGGCACGACGAGCTGTGGACCGGACGTCACGGCCAGCTCGTCGGCGACGCCTGTCGTGGCGCACGAGAACGGCGCGCCTTCGGGTTCGAGATAGCCGATCTGTTCGAGGAAGGCGCGGTATGCCGTGGCGTCGTGCGGCTGGCCGCGGCGTTCGAGATGCCAGCCGTCGATCTGGCGCTGGAGTCGTTCGCGCTGTTCGAGCAGGTCGGCGTTGCGTCCGGCGAACTCCTCGACGAGGGTCGCGAGCGCCGCCCAGAAGGTGTCGGGCGCCGGCGTCTGGAGCGCGTCGGCGAGTGGTGGGAGCAGCTCGTCCTCGGCGAACGCCGCGAGTGCGGCGTCGACGTGCAGCCCTGCGCGGGCGACGGATGGTTCGGTCATGACGGGGTCCTGTGGGTCACGGCGATGCAGGGCGCCGGTCGGGTGTTCAGCGGTCAGCTTGGAGGGCGAGGTCGACGATCTCCACGGGTGGAGTGTGAGGGCGCACTTCGTGTTCAGCGGTCAGCTTGGAGGGCGAGGTCGACGATCTCCATGGGGTGGAGGGTCTCGACGCCGGCTTGTCCGAGGTGCATGGAGCAGCCGGGGTTGGCGCTCGCCACGACGTCGGGGGCGGCTCGGTCGATGGCACCGACCTTGCGCTCTCTGATCGCTCCGGCCAGCTCCGGTTCGAGGACCGAGTACGCACCGCCGGCGCCACAGCACAGGCCGTCGTCGTCGAGTTCCACGAGGTCGCGCACGAACCGACGGAGCACCGGCCGGGTCGCTTCGTGCGCTCGCTGCACGTGTCGCAGGTGGCAGGGATCCTGGACGGCGACGGTCATGTCGAGCGGCTCGACCTCTGGCAACGTGTCGAGGTGATCAGCAAGGAACTCCTGGCTGTCGAACACCCGCCGAGCGAAGCGAGCGGCGTCGGCGGTCTGGAGGCTGTGGTCGTACTCCTTCATGGCCGCACCACACCCCGCGGAGTTCACGATGATCGGCGTCGTGTCGTCGAGCTCGTGCTCCCCGACCGTTCGGGGCCGGCTGAGCGCGTCGACCATGTCGTGGCCGAGCTGGCGTGCGTCCTGTCCGAGACCGGCGTGGGACTGGAGGGCGCCGCAGCACGGCGCGAGCTCAGCGGTCGGCACGACCCCGAACCCCGCCGCTTCGAGGTTGCGCTGTGTCGCGAGATGAACGTCCCGCTGCCAGGCGTCCATGACACAGCCGGTGAAGAGCCAGACGGTGCCCTTCTCCCCCGGGGTCGCCGAGGGCTTCAGCTTGGTACGGCGAACCGGCAGGTCACCGGGCAGGCCGAGCGATGCGGGCACGATGCGCAGCTTCTGGGCGACGGCCAGCGCCGACGAACCGATCCGGAGCAGCCTCGGCGAGTCGAGCTGACTGAAGCCTGCACGCATCCAGCGAGGAGTGACCTCACGTTGTTCCGCGAGAGTCTCGCGTGCCGCCTCGATCATGTGGCCATAGGGCACACCGCTCGGGCACGCCGGCTCGCAGCCTCGACACTGGACACAGGTGGCGAACGCCTCGACCACCTCGGTGGTGAGGGGGGCACCTTCGTTCTGCACCTCGCGCATCAACTTGATGCGCCCGCGCGGCGACAGCGTCTCGTCGCCCGTCACCCGGTAGGTCGGGCAGTGTGGAAGGCACAGGCCGCACTGGACGCAGGTGTTGAGCTCGTCGGCGTCGATTCTCAGGTCCATGGCTTGCGTCCCGGATTCAGACGACCGTTCGGGTCGAACAACTTCTTCATCCGCTTGGCCACCTCGATGGCGCCGTGGTCACGGACCCGTGGTGCCTGCGGTGAGCTGGCCCAGGTCGTACCGACCCCGACGCTCACGACGAACGGTCCGGGCAGGCTGCACTTCTGGGGATGCACCGCAGCCGAGGGGCTCAGCGCCCATCGGTGTTCGGGCAGGTCGGGCGGCCCGTCGGTCTCGACCTCACTGGTCGGCCCCAGGGCTGCGAGGACGCCGAGCTCGTGCTCGACGTCGCCAGGGTGACCTTCGACGTGGACCCACGTGTGCGTGCCGTCCCACAGGACGCATGAGGGCCGCAGGAGACGTGCGTGCACCTCGACCGGATCGACACCGGTGAGACGTCGCCACGTGGATGCCGGAGGGATCGGGTTCGTGCGCAGGATCACCTCGGCGATCACGCCGAGCGTGCCGAGCGAACCGGTCATGAGCTTGGGCACGTTGAACCCGCTCACGTTCTTCACGACCGGTCCGCCCCCTGTCGTGAGGCGTCCGTCGGCGGTGACGAAACGGATCTGGAGCACCGCGTCGCGGACCGAGCCCCGACCGAGACGCTCGAGGCTGTTCTGGCCGACGGCAACCGAGCCGCCCACCGTGCCACCGCGCTCGGGCAGACCGGTGCGCTGGCCCTTCTCGGCCAGCGTCTGGTGTAGCTCTGCGACCGTGGTTCCGGCTCGCACCGTCACCAGCATCTCTTCGGGCCGGTGTTCGACGATGCCTGTCGGCGCCGAGATCGCACGAGC
>JAHDHM010000357.1 GCA_020631315.1 Acidimicrobiales bacterium | reverse complement strand
TCTCGACACACTCGGCCCCATCGAACGGCGACACCCCGGCATCCACCACGGCCTGCACCGCAAGGCCCAGCTCCTTCATCGCCACCAACGGTGCAAGCGGCTGATTCGGCTCGTTCGGTCCAGTTGCGTCGAACGCTTCTCCCACCTGCATGGACCCACTCTTCCAAGGGGGTGGGACACTGAACCGCACAAACGCTGGCGCCATTCGCCTGCAACACTGAGCCGATGGCAGGAGTGCTCGAAGCCCTCGTCGCGAGAGCGCAGCTCGATTCCGAACTGGCGGCGATCGAGATGAGTCCTGGTTGGTGGATACTGCCGACCACCCATCAACCGGGCCAGCCCCGGGTCGGCGATCCAGGGCTGCAGAGCTTCCTCTCGCTCACGGCGCCGACGCTGCGTCGGATCGAGTCGGTGTCGCGGCAGTCAGCCGTGGCGTACGTCCACCTCGAATACCACGGCGGCACGGGCTTCCAGGCTGCGGCGGTCTGGGACGCGGGCTCTCTCGTCTTCGGACCGGTGTTCACCGCCAACCACCCGAGCGAACTCGTGACCGCGGAGTACGAACTGGTGGCGGAGCGAAGCAGGATCGGCGAGCAGGCCATCAACCGTGCGCTGCGTCACCTCGGAGCGGTGGCGAGTGATGGGTTCGACGAGTTCGCCACCGTCGGACTCGATCGGCATCGTAGGAATGACGACTGGCTCGCAGATCGATCCTGAAGGGGACGCAGGCGCGCCGATCCCGCCGCCCATGCGGCGACGAGACCGGCTGTGCGGCCGAAACTGGGGTGTCGTCAGCCGGCGGCGGCGCCGGAGCGGAGGGTGACGTCGACGCCGTCGATGCCGTGCACCTCGCGGAGGCGTCGCAGTCGGCTGTGGACCTGGTCGCGGTCGACGGTGCACAGACGCATGTGGCGTCGGCCGGCGGTGTCGCTCTCGTACCCGGTCCGGCCGTGCAGCACCCGCTGGTTGTCGAACACGATCGCCTCGCCGTCGGCCAGTCGTCGGTTGAACTGGTATGCCGGATCACGGACCTTCTCGGCGAAGGCACGGAACGCCAGGTAGTAGTCGTCGACGATCGACGGGTCGACGTCGAACACACCGGTCGAGCGTTCGTGGAACCGGATCCCGACCACGGGCGCCTCAGCAGCAGACGCACCCGGGTCGCCGTCGACGGTGATCACCGGTGCGTAGGCGAGCATGTACACGTCCTCGCCCTGGTCGACCGTCTCGCTACGGCGCCGCACGTACGGGATCGACACCTCACACAGGAGTCGGAACGCCTCGGGGTTCTCGGCTCGCAGGTCATCGGCGATCTTGATGCCGTCGACGATGATCGACCGCCCGCCGTCGCCCGTCGCCGCGTGCTTGCAGTGGAGGATGCTGATGCCCGACGGCGTGTAGCGGAACGGGTCGTCGGAGTGGGCGTCCTGGCCGCGGCTCGACTGCGAGAGTGTCCATGCCTCGGGTTCGGTGACGATGTCGAACACCCGCCCGAAGTCGGTGTCGCGGATGCGGCCGAGCATCGATGCGAGCCACTCGGTGGCCTGGTCGCCTTCCATGCCCTGCACGAGCGCGACACCGTCGGTGGCGACGGCGGTCAGGAGGTCATGATGCGAGCGCTCACCGACCGCGAGGTCCGCTGCTGCGAACGTCTGCGGCGTGAACGACGCATCGAACGGCACCACTGCCGAGTGCGTCGGACGTTCGCCTGCGGCCTGCGGCGCCAACGCCGCCAGCGAGACGATGTCGTAGTCGCTGTCGTGCCCGTCGCTCCACGACACGAGCAGCCGCATGCCATCGTCGGACGCCGCGGCCGACGCGATCGTCAGGTCGACCGGAAGCGACGCCACCGAGAACGTCCGCAACCCCGACTCCTTCGTCGGGAGGCTCGGGCACGCGTCCCTGAGCCAGAAGCGGTTGAGCGTCAGGTCGGCGCGGGATCCATCAGCCTCGATGCCGACGGCGAGCGTGCGCCCGTCGTCGTCAGCGCGGACCGAAGTGATCCATCCCGGCATTGCCGACCTCCCGTGAGGTTCTCGGCTGCACCCGACGGCGCAGCGACGTGTGATCGGCGCAACCTACTCCCGCGGCAATGAATCCTTCACGCATCGGCTCTCCGGCCGTGCACGGGCGAGGCGGCGTCGGGCTACGGTGCGCGCCCGTGGGAGCGCAGACCGAGTGGTCCGGCACGACGGAGTTCCGGCGAGATGTGGTCGTGTTCTCCGGACAGCCCGGACCGAACGCCATGCATCGGTTCCCGGCGTTCGCGTTGCTCGTCGGGCACCACGACCCGGTGCTGGTGCACACCGGCGACGGCGCGACGATCGACGCGCCGGCGGTGTTGGTCCCGCCGATGGTCGATCACCAGATCGGCGAGTGCGGTCCGGTCACCGTGGTGTTCGCGCAGGCGTACTCGCCGATGCGCAGCGTCCTGGCCGCTGGACTCGGGACGGGCACCGTCGCCCCGATCGACCTCGAGACGCTCCCGGAAGTCGAGTGGGCCGATGCGCAGTCCGTGGCCGACGCGCTCCACGCCATCGACCCGCCCGCGACAGGCGGTCCCGGAGTCGCGGTGAGCCCGGTCATCCTGAAGGTGATCGAACGGCTCGCTGCGGACCCTGCCGCGGTCTCGCTTCGAGAGCTCGCCGAGGCGGCGGGCGTGTCGCCGTCATGGCTGCGCCAGCTCGCGCGACGCGAACTCGGGCTGCCACTGTCGGCGTGGGTGCCGTGGCGAAAGATGGAGCTGGCGGCTGCGGCGTTGGCCGATGGTTGTTCGATCGCCGAGGCGGCGCAGCGTGGTGGCTTCGCCGATCAGGCTCACTTCACGAGGACGATCCGTCGACTGCTGGGCGTCGCCCCGACGGAGGCGGCTCGTTCGGTGTAGCCGACTGGCGATCTGTTCAAGACAGGCGCGACGGTCGTCTCTACGTTGCGAGCAGATCGACCTCGGAGGTCACATGACTGCGCTGACGACGACTGCGTTGCTGCTCGTGATCGTCTCGCTGGTGCTCGCCTGGACGGCGTCGCTCGCGATGTACCTGCGGGTGCCGGTGCTGGTGCGCGCCTTTCCGTCGCCGTTCCAGCTCGTGCGGGCACACATCGACTATCTGCTGATGGCGATGCTGCTCGTCGTGTTCGTGTTGCTGGCGGACCGGCAGGGGCTCGAGCTGCCCGACTGGCTGCAGCTGATGATGATCATCGGCGCGGTCTACAACCCGGTCGGGTTCGTCGTGCTCGCGACGCGGACCGAGCGTGGGCCCCGCGAAGGGTTCGAGACGTGGGCGACGCTCGTCGGTTTCGTGCCGGCCACGCTGGGCTTCGGTGGCGCCGCCGTCCACCTGCTCTGACGGATTCAGGCGTCGCCGACGTCGGTCGCTGCTGCGTCGGTGGCGGGGATGCGGTGGGCGAAGGAGTCGCGGCGGAAGCTGTAGAGCGCGTCGGGGTCGACGGCGACGTCGACGACCGCAGGAGCGTCGCAGGCCAACGCGGCCTCGACGGCGGCAGGGATCTCGGCAGGTGTCTCGGCTCGGAACCCACGGGCTCCGTAGAGCTCGGCGAGCTGATCGAAGGGCGGGCTGGACACGTCGGCGCCGATGTAGCGGCCGCCGAAGAAGTCGCGCTGGTACGCCTTCTCGGCGCCCCAGCATCGGTTGTTCATCACGACGGTCACGGTGTTGATGCCGTGGTCGACGGCGGTCGACAGTTCCGATGTCGTCATGCCGAATCCGCCATCACCCATCAGGCTCACGACGGGTCGGTCGGGGCACGCCAGCTTCGCTCCGAGCCCGGCGGCGAACGAGAAGCCGACCAGGCCGAAGTCCAAGGGCGTGAACAGGCTTCGGGGCGAGTGGTACTCGAGCTGGTCGGTCGCCTGCAGACACATGGTGCCGGCGTCCATGGTGACGATGGCGTCGTGGGGGATCACGCCACGCAACGCCTTGAACAGACCCGACGGCTGGGTCGGC
>JAHDHM010000356.1 GCA_020631315.1 Acidimicrobiales bacterium | reverse complement strand
CGCCCAGAAGAGAATGCTCCGGACTTCCTTGGTGTAGTGGCCGTCGCTGCCATGCATCGCTGCGCCCTCGGCGTAGGCGTGTCCGGCCCGCTTCGACCGCTTCCACCACTGTCCAAACGACGTGATGGCGGCATCGTGGAGCGTCATCTCCGCGTCGATTCGATGAATCTTCCACCCGCCGGCTCGAAGACGGAAACTGAACTCGGGATCCTCGCCGGCGATCAACGTGGTGTCGTACCCGCCGGCATCGCGCCAGGCCGAAGCACGAAAGAGCACGTCGCCGCCGAAGGCGTCTGCCTCACCGATCGGCGTGTTCCACTCCATGTCACACAGCTGGTTGTACGGCGAGGCGTCCGGGAACCGCTCCCGTCGGCGGCCGACGACCGCGGAGATGCGCGGGTTCGACGCAAGCTCGCTCAACGCCAGTTCCAACCATTCGGGCTGCAACTCGGTGTCACCGTCGAGCACCTGCACGAATTCGAGGTCGGGACGGATCGTTCGCAGGTGGTTGAATCCGGTGTTGCGTGCCCGGGCTGCCGTGAAGGGCTGGGTGTTGGACAGCGGAATGACCTCGACGCCGAGGGATCGTGCCAGATCGCAGCTGTCGTCGGTTGACCCGGAGTCCACGTAGCAGGTGAGCAGGTTGAACGACTCGAGGGACTTCAGGCACCGTTCGAGGCGCTCGCCCTCGTTGCGTCCGATGACGACGACGCCGACACCGGGGCGCGGAATCGGCGGCGGCTTCGGAGCAGCGATCACGGTTTTGTTCTTGCGGCTTCGACGCCCGCTCTTGCGACTCATGCGGCAGTTCTTTCTTCAACGCTGGTGAGGGCCGCCGGGGTGGAAAGGGGTTTGGCCGGAATGCCGACCACGGTGACGCCCGCCGGGACGTCATGAAGCACGACTGCGTTGGCGCCGACGGACGAGCCGTCGCCGAGCCGAATCTTGCCGACGATCACCGCTCCGGCTCCGACGTTCACGTCTCGGCCGAGTGTGGGTGCGTCAAACGGTGCGTCGACGGAACGATTGCCGATCGTCACACCCTGACGAATGGTGCAGCCGTCGCCGATCACCGCGTCTCCGTGGATCACGATCCCGCCCTGATGCTCGATCACGACGTTGCGGCCGACGCTCGCGCTCCACGGCAATTCGACGCCATACACATTGCGGCACCGTCGGAACAGGCTGCGGTGCACAAGCGTGAACGGCGCCCGCAGGACCCGGTTGTCGATCTCCATGCGCCAGTTGCCGAACCGGTGCACGATGAGCGCGCGGACGCCGGGCTTCGACCGGTCGGACCGATTGGCCACCACATCCTCCCGGATTCTGGCCCGAAGGGCCCGGAGGGTGGTGGGGTGTCCGCTCGGTGGGGTGCAGACGATGGTTTCGCTCACGCTGCTTCCTCGAGCGATGGTGCCTCGGCCACGGTCGGGGCGACGTCGGACGAGTCCGGGGCCGTGGTCGGACGGTTCTGACGGGCCTTGGTCTTCGGCACATCGGCGATGACCGGCATCAGTTGTTCCCGACGGTCGGCAAAGACGCGGGCGATCTGGGCCACACCGTCGTGGCGCTGGCCGGACTCGGGCAGGACGAGCACGATCTGGTCGACGTTGCGGGCGAGTGCGGACGCAGTCATCGACTCGAGGACCGGACCAACGTCGATGACCACGATGTCTGCAACCGGTCGAAGCGCAGCGACGACGGCGGCACCGTCGAGACGGCGGGCGGCGATCGACGGCGACGTACCGAGGGTGATCAGGTTGGGAAGATCGGTCGAGCCGAGTTCGGGCGGAATCGATGCCGCGATGTCGGCCAGGCTTCCGGTCGGCGCGTCCAGTGCCCCGGTGAGCGACGCAGACGTGTCGTCGCCATCGATGAGCACAGTGCGGTTGCCACGCCGGGCGAAGCGGGCCGCAAGGCCGATGGCCGTCGTGGTCGATCCTGCGCCGTCCTGGGATCCGCCAACGAGGATGACGCGCGCTCCGGTGACGTTGGAGGCCAGTTCGAGTCGACCGACCAGTCGGTCGAGACCAGCGGTGAACTCGGACGACGTTTCGCGCAATGCGGCCTCCGGGCCGTAGGCGAGGGTCTTGAGCCGGGGCAGGCGAGCCTCGATCGGCTGCTGGAGTTCGGCGGCAATGTCCTCGTCATCGATGACCGTGGAGGAGAAGCGGGCAGCGATGAGCGCCGCGACGATGCCGAGCATGGCGAAGATCGAGACGATCGCTGCGCGAAGGATCGTCGTGTTGGTGCTCACGGCGTTCTCGGGGAGTTGTGCGCGCTGCACGATCTCGGTCTGGACGGCCTGGCCTGCGGTGAGCTCGACCGCATCGAGTTGGCCACTGATGCGGGAAAGGTCAGCAAGGAGCAGCGTCTGACGTGTGGCGGCGTCCGGGTCGAGCACACGAATGTCGGGGACGGCGACCGGCGTCTCCGAACCGAGGGTTGCGATGAACGGAGCCGCAGCACGGGCGAGATCCGTGTTGACCTCCTCGAGCTCTGCCTCGATCGCAGCGAGCTCAACCTGCAACCGGTCCCGTTCCGGCTGGAAGACGGAGTCGGTTCGGGCGGAGATGTCGCTGAGGTAGGCGTCGGCGTACGCCTGCGCGATCCGCTGCGAGCGCCCGGCTTCGGACGTGGTGGCCACGATTTCCACGATGTCGCTGTCTTCACGCTGGGCGAATTCGATCGATCGGCGCACGGTCAACGAGGTCTCGGGTTCCCCGAGCGCCGACGCGACACGGTCGGCCAGCACGGTGCTCTCCAACACGGAGATCTGACTTTGCACGTAGCGGTCAGGCTGGTTCGCCAGCGACGGGCTGATGGACTCCACCGACGGCTGCACAAGGACCAATGCCGTGGACTCGAATTCGGTGGCTTCGCCACCGGTCACTCGAGTGGCGAGCATGATGCCGATTGCAGCAAAGGCTGCGAGGATCCACCACCGCTTGCGCAGCGCCTTGTTGATGAAATGAAGTTCCACGGTTCTTCCTCCGACGACCGCGCCGGTGGGCGCGATCAGTCTCCTGGTGTCTGCGGGTCATATCGGTAGATTCGGGCGGAAATGTGAGTCAACGGTTCGACTCGAAATCGGTGTCGGCGTGCTCAGGGAACGTGCGGGTCCGAACCGCTCACAACTCTGCTGTTTGCTGCCGAAGGGACTCGGATGGCATCAACACCGCTCGCCGACGCCGCGCCCCTCTGGCGTGTCGCCTCGCCCTACTTCTCGGAAACGACGGATCGGTGGCTTGACGACTTCGTATCGCCGGATCGGTATCGGTTCGAGTTGGTGAGCCGCATCGGAGATGCGGTTCCCTGGCATCTCAAGAAGAACCCTCGCAGCACGGGTGGCGAGTGGCGGGACTTCGCCGCGCAGGCCCGGCTCACGATGGACGAGACCTGCGACGGGATGATCGGCGTTTTTCCGCAGGTGACGGCGACGCTGGCCGCCCGGTCCCGTCTCCGTCGCGACGATCGACCGATCGTCAGTTGGTTCTTCAACACGAATCTCGAGTCGGCACTTCGCCGGCTCACGGCCCGAGCGAGCCTTTCCCGGGTGAATCGGTTCGTCGTGCACAGCACGATCGAGGTCGAGGCCTACTCCCGGATGCTCAAGATCCCCGAGGATCGGTTCCAGTTCGTGCACCTGCAGTACGGGGGCGCGGTCGAGACCGATCCACCCTCGATCGACGAGCCCTACCTCCACCGGTTCTGGCTTCCGCGATTACGGCACCTTCTTCGATGCGGTCGGCCGCCTGGGTCATCGCACGCTGGTCCTCGCCGGCCCTCGTGTTCTCGCCGGTCTGGACATTCCGGAGAACGTCGAGATCGTGGACTCGATGTCCCGCTCCGACATTCGTCGCCACGTGCGGCATGCGCGTGTGAACGTGGTCCCCATGACAACCGACGGCCTGACCGCCGGCGTCGTCACCCTCGTCGAGACGTTCCGTCACGGCCGAGGTGTGGTGGCCACCCGACGCTCCGGCCTGGAGGACTACCTGATCAACGATC
>JAHDHM010000355.1:917-4035 GCA_020631315.1 Acidimicrobiales bacterium | reverse complement strand
GGTCGGTGATGGTGAAGCTGGCTGCGTCGTCATCGACCACGCAGATGAGGTTCACCGTGGTCGTCGGCGCCGGTTGGCCGTGCTCGACGATGTTGGTGAGCAGCTCGTGTACACCGAGTTCGATGCCGGCGAGCTGCGGCTCGATCGGATGCCCGGCGAGCGCGTCCCGCAGCCAGGGTCCGAGCTGATGCAGTTCCGCCAGCGACGGTGGAAGCTTGAGTTCTGCCGCCATCACGCCGCCCTTCCCAGCACCAGCGCCATCTGGTCGTCCGATCGATCGACACCCAGACCGTGCTCGTGCACGGCGCTGAACAGGTTGTCGATGATCTCTTCCGGTTCACCTGTCATCAAAGACTCCAAGATGTCGTAGCCGAGTTGTTCCCCGGCCTCGTTCTCCTGCTCGGCCAGGCCATCGCTTCCGATCATGAGGATCGCGCCCTTGGCGAACTCGATGACGTGGTGGTCACCCGAGTCAGCGGGGAGCACCCCGACCGGCGGACTGTTGGCAGGAATGGACTCGACGACGTCGCCGGTCCGAAGCAGCACGGGCGAATGCCCGGCGTTGGCGAGCTCGATCTTGTCGGACCCTTCGGTCCACAGACCCACGCTCATCGTGACGAACATGCCAGCCGACTCGAGGTAGTCGCGCACGTCGACGTCGATCTCGGCCATCAGCTCACCGGCGTTCGTCCAGTTCTTGCGGCGGACCGCGTTGCGGACCGTGGAGCAGAGCAGCGTCATGACCACACCGGCGGCCAGACCCTTGCCGGACACGTCGCCGGCCGAGAACGCCACGCCGTCGTCGGTGTTCACGACCATGTAGAAGTCGCCCCCACCCAATCGGGCCGGGAGGATCCGAGCCTTGATGTCGAGCCCGGGCCGTTCCGGCATCCGGTCCGGCAACGCAGCAGCCGACAGTTCGGAAGCCGCGGCCGCATCACGATCCAGGACCGCCCGCTTCACCTCGGTGGCGTGCATCGCCTCGAGATGGAAGAGCATTTCGGTGCGGTCGGCGACCGCTTCGATCAGGCGAACGGTCGGCGTCTTCACGCGCTTTGCCGGCTTGCCGGCCAACGCAACCGCGCCGTCCACATGATCCATGCGGCGGGCGATCACATCGACGAGCTGGTCACCCTGCTTGCGCAGGACCAGCGTGTCCGTTCCCGTTCCGAGCTGATCGACTGCATCGCGAAGCAGCGCGTGCAGCTCGTCGTCACCGGCAAAGCCGATCTCGCCACCGGGGCCGGCGACGAGTGCCGCCGCCGAGCGCGTCATCGACATCGCTTCGGCTGCGGTGTCCGACGCGAGTTCCTCGGGCGTCAGGATCGACGCGCGGCTCGACGCCATCTCGTACAACGCCAGCAGCTGGTCGTTGGACTCGATGATCGACTTCGTGAACTGGGCGATGTCGTGCTCGTAACGGGCCAGTCGACACGCAAGCGAGACGTCGAGTGCAAGGTCGTCGTCGCTGCGGTCGAGGTCTCCCGCGGCACAACACCAGCCGGTGAAGTCGTTCAGGTCGAGGGCATATCGGTGGACGTCAGGCGCATCGGGTTCGGGCTCGCCGGTCAACGGCAGGAGCTCGGCCCACTGATCCACCTCGAACCAGACCGCGCGGGCACCGACGCTCTCCCATCGGCCCGCGAGGTCGCGAACGAGGTCGAGCGCACGTCCGAGGACGACACCGAGCGCCTGGTCTGGGGTCATGCAGCCTGGTCGGCGCTCTGGCCGTCGACGATGGTGAAGGCCTTGTCGAGCGCAGTGAGCTCGAGGATGACGAGCACCGGGTCGGACGGATTCAAGAGCGAGAATTCACCGCCGGCCTCCTTGCACCGCTTCATGACGCGTACGAGCTGCGCCAGTGCGGTCGAATCGATGAACTGGACGTCGGCCAACGACACCTCGATGTTGCTCTGACCGTCGTCGAGGACCGAATCGAACGTGGACGCCGCGTGGGGCGCCTCATGGGCGTCGAATCGACCCTCGAGCACAATGACGGTGGAGTCGTCGCCTGGGTTGGTGGTGATGTTCATGCTGCACTCCGGAGTTGCTGATTGGTGGCCGATGCCCCGGCCGGTTGGTGAATGATGTGGCGGTAGCCGCCCCGCATGGCGCGGAGGCGAATACTCACGAGGTCCTTGAGGAACTGCACGGCCACCTTCGCGGCGTCGACGGTCGAGCCGGGGGCGTCGATCCACTCGACCGGAATCTCGGCGACCGAGTAGCCCTGCCGCTTCGCAAGGAAGAGGAGTTCGAGGTCGAAGGAGAAGCCGTCGATCCGCTGCCGACCGAACAGGTCATGGGCGGCGTCGCGGGTGAAGAGCTTGAACCCGCACTGCGTGTCCTTCTCCTTGATGCCGAAGCCGACACGCACGATCGTGTTGAGACCCTGACTCAGGATCTTGCGCTTGAGCGACTTGTTGGCCACCTCGGCACCGTCGGCACCACGAGAGCCGATGGCCACCTGGGCCGAGCCGTCGACGAGGGGCGCGTACAGCGCATCGAATTGCTGGATGGGTGTGGACTGATCGGCATCGGCAAAGAGGATGAAGTCACCTCGGGCCGCGAGGGCGCCCCGGCGAACAGCGCCGCCCTTTCCGGTGTTGACCGATTCGATCAGCCGGAGGTTCGGCAGGTCGAGCTCACGAACGAGTCGGTTGGTGTCGTCGCTCGATCCGTCGTCGGAGACGATGAGCTCGAACGACTCGTCGCGTTCGGCCATCTCGTGGGCGATCGCGCCGATGGTCGGCAGGATGCGCCATTCCTCGTTGTACGCGGGGATGACGACGGAGATCTTCGGCCGCTCCTGGAGCGGCACCGTTGACCAGTGGCGATAGCCCTTCATGCTTCGACCCTTTCGAGTGTCGGTGCGGAGTGAGAGGAGGGGGTGTGCTTGACCAGCACCGTCGACGCAGCGACGGCAACCAGAAGGATGGCCATTGCGACCAGCTGGTCGACGACGACGACCTCGGGGGTCGAGTTCCAGATGAGCAGCAGCGTCGTTTGCAGGACGCCGCCGGCAAGGAGAATCCACGCCTCGAGCACCCGACCGGTGGACAGGTGGTGGCTGACGAGGAGGTTGGCCATCGTGAACAGGGACGTGGCGATCGCGTACTGC
>JAHDHM010000355.1:0-907 GCA_020631315.1 Acidimicrobiales bacterium | reverse complement strand
GCACGAGCAGGTGCCCCACACCGGCGTACGCATCGCCGAGGGCAAAGGTGAAGACACGATCGCCGACGATCCACGCCATGAGCACCATGAAGCTGCAGAGCCCGCCGACCACGGCGAGGCCGCCGAGCAGCAACCCGCCCGACGCTTCTCCGGCCTCGTCCCGCTGCGCGACCGCAGGGAAGAGTGCGGTCACGGCGGACCACGAAAGGAAGAAGACCGCACGGCCGATGAGCGCGACCGCGGCATAGATGCCGGCCTCGGTCGGGTCGAAGAACCGCTTCACGACGAGCACGTCGCCGTTGTTGATGATGATCTGACCGACGAGCAGGACCACCACGGGTCCGGCGTAGGTGATGAGGTCGCCGAGCTCGCTGCGATCGGGCCGGCCGGCGGTCGAGCGGGGCGTCAGCATCCGCACGGCGAACCAGGTAGCGATGAACGACGCCGTCAGTCCGATGGTTGCGCCGGTGACACCGAAACCGAGCTGTACGAGTGCGACTGCCACCCCCACCCGGACGACCATCTCGATCACGAACGTGACCGCCAGTGAGTTGAACTTGAGCCGGCCCTGCAGCACACCTCGGCCGACGGCCTGCACGATGTAGAACGGCATGCCGGCGCCGAGCACGGCGAAGGGAACCCACGACTCGGTGTTGAACGCCGACGCCCAGAAGACGGCCGGCAGGCCGATGAACGCCGCAAAGCCGAGGCCGATCAGTGCGGCCCGATCCTCGAGCCAGCTGGCGATCTCGTCCGCCTTGTGCGGCGTGTTCCTCGCTTCGTGGATGCTCGTGAACCGTGCGGCGATCAGCTGCAACGCCACCGCCACGGCCGTGACGAGCAGCATCAGCGTGACCATCAGGTTCGCATCGGCGAACGCCGCCGGGGTCATCCACCGACCGAGCAA
>JAHDHM010000009.1:12701-24450 GCA_020631315.1 Acidimicrobiales bacterium | reverse complement strand
GAACGTCACGCCGTCGAGGACCAGCCCGGCCTGCTCGGCGTGGCCGGCGACGTCCCGCGGCTGGAAGGCGCCGGCGTCGCCTGGCGTGGAGTGATCCACTCGCGGCCCGGAGCCCCGTAGCTGGGACGGCGCGATCCGCCGATCAGCACGCCGTGCTGTTCCAGCGGCCAACGACGCGAGGGCGTCGTGAGGAGCACTCGGCCTTCAGGCGTGAGCACCCGGGCGATCTCCTTCATCGCTCCGGCGATGTCGGTCAGGTGCTCCAGCACCTCGATCAGCACGATCCGGTCGAACGTGTCGTCCTCGAAGTCGAGCTGGTTCACCGACATCATCTGCAAGGTGATGCCCTCGGGCGCTGTCTCCTTGAACATCTCGAGACGACGCTGCTCGATCTCGATGCCGTCGACGGACTCGAACGCAGGCGCCATGACCGTCGTGTACTCGCCGGTGCCACAACCCGCGTCGAGCAGACGGGTTCCCGACAGCGGTGCGAGTCGTTCCATCGCGGCCAGGCGACGCTCCACGTTGCGGTTGCCCCGCGCCGACCCGTGCAGTGCGCCGATCGACTGAGCGTCGCTCGAGAACTCGTCTGCGACCTGAACAGTTGAAGCCATGGTCTCGCCGTCTTCCTTGCAGCATCCAGCAGGCGGCGGGGCCCCTGCTCAGACTCCTTCGGTCGACGATGTGGCGGACTGAAGCGATCGGGTCAGACCGTCAGTCGGCACCCGTGAGCGGGTTCAGCCACGGATCGTTGACCATCCGGTTCCAGGCTGCGTACGACTCGGGAGTGGTGTCGACACGCCAGTCGGGTCCGTCGAGCGACGTGAAGTCCTTGTCGAAGTAGACGAAGGCGTCGACCTCGGTCAGCTCGTCACGCAGGAGACCCGGGACGGCATCGAGCCAGGCGGCCTTGTGCGCCGGGTCGGGATCCTCGTTCGAGCCGACCTCACCGATCATGATCGGCTTGCCACGAGGCGCTGCCCATTCGACGAAGTCCCGGAAGATGTCGTCGAGTGCGATCCACTCTGGGCTGTCGACCGAGTCGGCCCAGTTGTAGCCATCGGCGCAGAGCCACTCGACCTGGTCGTCGCCCGGGTACCAGGGGTCGGGTTCACCCCCGTCCCAGAACAGTGCCTCGTTCGGGCACCAGACGAAGTGGGCATTGGTGGCCCCGACCTGCTGGAAGATCGCCCTGACGTGGCGCCAGGCGGCGACGAAGTCCTCTGGCGAGTGCACCCACTCGATCCGGCGACGACCGTCCATCTCCCACAACCACCGCAGCAGCAGCGGCTCCTCGAGATCACGAACCGCTTCGGCCTGCTGGGTGATCCACGCATCGTGGAGACCCTGATGGATCTCGATCGTGTCGGTGCCGTTCCACGAGATCATCAGCAGGCGGCCGTCCTCGAGGTGCATCAGATCGTCCTCGGTCGGGATGGCCTTGTCCCAGGCGTGGAACACGTGACCGATGTCGAACTGGCGACCGGCGTCGGCTTCCAGCTGACGGAAACGGGGCGCACGCTCGGCCCGGCTCAGCCCGGTCGAGACGCCCATCAGGGCTCCCTCGAAGTCGGCGCCGATGTCGGTCACCTTGATGGGCGAGCTCGCCGGGTCGGCGGCAGTCGACGTGGTGATCGCCTCGGCCGTGGTCG
The DNA here is from genome assembly GCA_020631315.1 of Acidimicrobiales bacterium. The sequence continues at coordinate 22,798 of JAHDHM010000009.1, read as the reverse complement.
ACGTGGTGACGGCCGCTTCGGTCGACGTCGAGGTCGATGCAGGACTCGAGTCGGCCGTCGTCGTCGACGACGAGCTGCACGCGGACACGAGGACCGCCAGTGCGAGGGCGATGCTCACATGTGGCGTGGCGCGGTTCGGACGGCGTCGTGCAACGGCACTCATGCCTTCTCCGTCGACCGCGCCGGAGCTGTCTACAGGGGTGTTGATCGAAGCCGTCAGCTGAGGTCGGAGCCGCAGATGGCCATGGCGACGGAGTTGGGGTTCGCCACGTCGCCCGTGATGACCGACCAGTGGAAGATCTCGACGAGGCCTCCTGCGCCGGCGTCGAACTCGACCAGACCGAGGCCCTCCGGTGTCGAGCCGAGGTTCACGCCTCCGACGAACACGAAGACCTGTTCGTGGGGCTGGCCCGGCGAGCTGTCGGGTTCGTGGGTGAGCACTCGGATGGTCGACCCGGGAGCGGCGATGAGACCCGTGTCCCAGCTGTCGATGGCACCTGCCCACATCAGCGGGCCGTAGTGGTCCGGTGTGCAGGGCTGCTCCCCGACGTGATGACTGGTGTCGCTCGCACTCACCGGCAGCAGCGACTCTCCGCCGAACACCGGCACTGCGGTCACGACCGCCGTGTTCGCGTACTGACCGACCCCGACGGTGCCGTCGAGCATGCACGTCGACTGCTCACCCGGTTCGAGGCGGATGATCGAGCAGACGGCGCCCTCGACGTCGTCGGTGATCTCCAGATCGGTGAGGGCGATGTTGCCGGTGTTGCTGACGACGTAGGTCCAGCTGACGAGGGTGCCGGTGCGCAGTGTCGGACCGGGTGCGGCGTCGGCGTCGACGCCGTTCGTGAGCTTCTCGATCGAGACAGCAGGGTCGAGCGATCCCTGGTGGTGGCTCGAGTCGGCGTCGCTCACGGGGTCGAGTGCGACGTCGCCGAGCATCGGGGTTCCCGTGGCTGTCGCGGTGTTGACGTGCGGGCCGGGGGTGACGGTGAGCGATGCCGACGGGCACATCACGGTGCCACCGACCTCGATGATCGCCGCCGTGCACACGGTGCCGAGCACGTCGTCGGTCACGACCACGTCATGGAGTGGCACGTTGCCGGTGTTGGTGACGACGAAGTCGAACGTCGCGGACGAACCGCTCTGGAGGAGCTCGCCGGGGCCGACGTCGGCATCGAGGCCGTTGGTCGACTTCTCGACGTCGATGCCCGTCACGACCGAACCGGTGTGGTGGCTGGCGTCGGTGTCCGAGACGTCGCCGACGATGGCCCCGTTGAACGAACCGCGGGCGGTCACGGTGCCGATGTTGGCGTACGGGCCGGGCACCACGGTGTGGGGCTCTTCACAGCTGGCCGAGGCGCCGACGACGAGCGAGGGAAGCTGACACACGAAGCCGATCTGGTCGTCGGTCACCACGATCTGCACCAGCGGCACATTGCCCGTGTTCGTGACGGTGTAGGTGAACGTCGCGGTCGTTCCGGATTCGATCTCCGGGCCGGGAGCGTCGTCGGCGTCGACGCCGTTGGTCGTCTTCTCGAGGCGGACGGCGGGATCGATCGATCCGCGATGGTGGCTGAGGTCGGAGTCGGTGACGACGGCGAGACGCTCCCCGTGGATCGTCGGCGTGCCGCGCACGGTGCCCTCGTTCACGTAGTCGCCGGGACGCACGGTCGCCGTGGCCATGCACTCCTCGGACTCGCCGATCGGCAGCGAGGCGATCGTGCAGACCGAGCCCAGGACGTCGTCCTCGACCTGGAGGTCGACGAGGTCGAGGTTGCCGGAGTTCGTGACCTGGTACGTGAAGGTCGCGGTGGAGCCGCTCGGCAGCAGCGGGCCGGGAGCGTCGTCGGCGTCGTCGCCGTTCGTGGACTTCTCGATGGTCACGGACGGCTCGTGGACGATCACGCCGGCGTCGAGATCGGTCACCTCGTCGCCCTGTTCGACCGTCACCGCGGTCGTGAGACCGGTGGCGACATCGGCATCGCTGTCGATCGCGGCATCGCCACCGACGCCACGCTCAGTGAACGAATGGCCGGAGGGGAGCGAGAATCGGACCCTGTAGGTCCCAGGCCGGACGGCGAGGTCGTAGCCACCGTCACTGTCAGTGGTCGTGGTGGCGACCACCGTGCCGGCGTCGTCGAGCGCGTCGACGGTCACGCCGGCGAGACCGGGCTCATCGGCATCCTGGACGCCGTCGAGGTCGGTGTCGACCCACACCCGGTCACCGAGATGTGCGTCGAGCACGACTCGGACGCCCACGCCGGCGCTCGGCGTGAAGTCAGGGCCGATGCCGGCGGCCGCGATCGATCCGGCGAACGCGTTCACGCCGAAGTCGAGCGAACGATCGTCGAGACCGAGCGTGTCGGCGATCTGGGAGAAGTCCGTCAACACGACGGTGAGATTCGGTGACGTCGCCGACGGGGAGGCGGGGGTGCCCCCGTCGTGTGCCGCGAGCGACGGGCCGTAGGCGAAACTGAAGGACGGAGCGCCCGCAGCGATGCCGGAGTGACGGGCGAGTCGATAGCCGTCGAGCCCGACACCGAGATCCGACGGAACGCCCGCGATCACGTCGAACGTGCCGTCCTGGTCGAGGTCGAGCTGCACGGCGAAGGACTCCTCGCCGCCGAAGTCGGGGAAGTCGGAGCCGCCGAGCGCCGTCAGGGTCGAGCCGGCGCTGGAGGGATCGCCGTCACCGTCCGCGTCGCCGAAGATGCCGAAACCGACGAGCGAGATCGCCAGCTGGTCAGCAGCTTCGTCGTAGACGACGACCACGGTGTCGATGTCGAAGCCACTGATCCGGTCATCGGGGAACTGGTTGGGCATGCCGACGTCGACGCCGCCGGGGTCGGGGATGACGACGGGCGGCAGCGTCGTGGCGTCGAAGGTGACGTCGTCGACTGCCACCGGGAGATCGACACGGGCCAGGCCCGTCGGCGGCGCGGACGTGTCGTTGGCCAGGGCGGCCGGCACCACGGCGCGAGTGGCGTCGCTCGCGACGGCCGAGGTCGCGGCGATGCCGACGAGGCCCGCGACGGCGGCCCATCGGGTGAGCGCCGAACGCAGCTGGGATGAGGACGAGGTCGATGACGACATGGAGACCCTCCGAATCGCTCCGGTCGGCTTCGTCGGCCGATCGCTGCGCGAATGGAGGGTTGGTGCAGTTCGTCACCGGATCGTCACGAGACGATCGGACCGCACCTCACGGCAGCGGGGCGAACTCCCCGTCGAGCGTCAGGTACTCGCGGGCATCGCCCTCGCCTCGGTAGAAGCCGGCCACACCGGCGTCCTTGGCGACCTGCAGCATCTTGGGCAGGGCGGCACCCTCGGCTTCGATCTTCGCGATCACCCGGTCGATGCCGATCGAGTCGAGCAGCTCGAACGGACCCTGTGCCCAGTTGAAGCCCCAGCGGATCGCGTTGTCGATGTTCACGATGTCATCGGCGATCTCCGGGACCAGGTCCGCGGCGTAGCGCAGCGTGCCACCGAAGACGTCCCAGGCCAGCCGGCCCGCGTCCGTGTCGGTGAACATGACCTCGCCGAGATCGCCCGGAACGCCCTCGAGATCGGCGGCGACGGCGTCGCGCCACTCCTGGCTCACCAGGTCGAAGGTCTCCTTGTGACGGGAGCCGTCCTCGAGCTTGGTCATCTTCGAGAAGCCGCCCCCCGTCTTGCGGCCGAGCTGGCCACGGTCGTGCATCGCCTGCTCGACCTCGGGGAAGTCGGTGTAGGGCCGTCCGGCGTCGTCGGCGGGCAGGTTGACCTCGAGGTTCTTGCCGACGAGGTACATGACGTCGAGACCGATGAGGTCGATCAGGCCGTACAGACCGGTGGGCGGAAGCCCGACGGGCTTGCCGAGCACGGCGTCGACGGTCTCCTGGGTCATGCCGTCAGCGAGGAACGGCTTGGCCTTGTGCAGGCCGGACAGCATGAAGAAGCAGCCGATCCGGTTGCCGATGAAGTTCACCGTGTCCTTGGCGTGCACGACACCCTTGTCGAGCTGCACCGCGCCGAAATTGGCGAACGCCTCGATCACCTCGGACTGCGTGTCCTCGCCCGGCACCAGCTCGAACAGCTTCATGACCCGCACCGGGTTGAAGAAGTGGGTGATGGCCACGTCAGCACGGAAACGCTCGGACATGCCCTCGGAGATGTCGCGTAGCGGGATGCCCGAGGTGTTCGAGCTGATGACCGACCCCTCCTTGCGGAGCGGCTCGAGACGGGTGAAGAGGTCTCGTTTGACCTCGACGTCCTCGACGATGGCCTCGCAGATCCAGTCGTAGTCTGCGATCTTGCCCAGATCATCGGCGATGGTGCCGGTGTCGACCAGGTGACTGTGCTCCTCGTCCACGCCGCCCATCGCACGTTCGACGGCCTCCGCGGTGAGATCGAGCATCAGCACTCGACAACCCGCAGCAGCGGATGCGGCGGCGATGCCGGCACCCATGGTGCCGCAGCCGATGACGGCGACGGATTCGATGGAACGAGCCATGTCGGGACCTCCTGGACGGGCCCAAGAGTCTGGCACGCCCCCGCCGAGATCCACGCCGGTGAACACGTCGGGGCAGTGTGATCGTCCGTCAGCGACCGACCCCGCATGTCACACCCACCGCCTAGGTTCGGTGCGGTGACTCTGCGGGTGGCGGCCACGCCTTTCGACGCCCAAGCCGGGGCGACACTTCGTCGTCTCGTCGCCGAGGCCAAGGCCGACGATCCCCTCGCGCCCGTGACCGTGGTCGTCCCGTCGAACTACGTCGGCGTCTCCGTTCGCCGCTCACTCGCCCGTCGTAGCGTCACCACCGCAGGGGTCGGCGTCGCCGGCATCGACCTCGTCACCAGCTACCGACTGGCCGAGCTCATCGCCGCGCCGACGCTGGCCGCGCAGCAGCGCCGCCCTGTGTCGAATCCGGTCGTCGCCGCAGCGATCCGCACGGTCCTCCAACGCGGCGACACGATGTTCCGGCGCGTGGCAGAACATCCGAGCACGGAACGTCAGCTGCTCCGAGTCCATAGAGAGCTCAGGGACCTCGACGAGACTCAGCTCGACCTGTTGGCCACCCATTCGGACCGCTCCGCCGACGTGGTCGCGATCCATCGGGCGACCGAGGCACTGCTCGAACACGACTGGTACGACGAATTCGACCTGTTCTCGGCGGCGACCGCACTCGTCGCGAACGATCCGGGCCAGATCACCCATCGCGGCCGCGTGATCGTCCACCTGCCCAAGGTGCTCACGGCCGCGGCGACCCGCCTGCTCAGGACCATCGCCGAGCACAACGAGGTGGTGGTCGTGGTCGGGTTGACCGGCGACGAACGCGCGGATGCGTCAGCAGCGCGGGTCTGCGACCAGCTCGGCGTACGCCTTCCCGACGCTGCCATCGTCCCGGCTCATGGCACCGACGTGCTGAGCGTGTCCGACGCCGACGACGAGGTGCGTCACGTTGTTCGGGCCGTGTTGGAGCGAGCGGCCGACGGCGTTCCTCTCGAGCAGATGGCGATCGTCCACGCCGCCGACGAACCGTACGCCCGGCTCGTCGCCGAACAGCTCGACGCCGCAGGGGTGCCGCACAACGGCGCCGCGGTCGACGAGCTGAGCCACAGCGCCGTGGGTCGAACGCTTCGCGCTCTGCTCTCCCTCGCCGACCACGACTGGTCACGCACCGACGTCATGTCGGTCATCTCGTCGGCGCCGGTGCGTCAGCACGCCGGCGAGGCTGCACTGACACCGACCACCGAATGGGAGCGACTCAGTCGCAGCGCCGGCATCACCCGTGGTCCTTCTGAGTGGGCGACGCGGCTCGCCAGTCTCGCCGACGACGCTGCAGCCGATCTCGAACAGATCGACGAGCACGACGACCGGCCCGACCGTCAGCGCCGGCGGAGCTCCGCGGCCCGCACTGTCCGCACGGCGCGTGAGCTCGCCGCCTTCGTCGCCGAACTCGTCGACGCCACCCACCCGGCGAACATCCCCCTGTCGTGGCCTGACAAGGCCGACTGGGCCAGAGGCCTGCTGTCTCGCTTCCTCGGTGACGAACGCGACGGCTGGCCCGACACGGAACACGACGCTGCCGACCGGATCGACGCCGCTCTGGACCGGCTCGCGGGCCTCGAGAGCCTCGAGGCCGCACCGTCGCTGGCCACCTTCCGGCGTGCGCTCGACGTCGAACTCGAGGCGACGCTGGGCCGTCGAGGCACCTTCGGTGACGGCGTGTTCGTCGGCCGACCCGGCCAGCTGTCCGGTCTCGAGCTCGAGGACGTCATCGTCCTCGGCATGGCCGAAGGCGTGTTCCCGCCTCGCCGCCGTGACGACTCGTTGCTCCCGGACCATGAGCGGTCCGCTCTCGGCGGCGCCCTCGCATCGGTCGCCGGTCGCTTGGACGACGACCATCGAGATCTGCTGGCGGCGCTCGCGGCAGCCCGCGGGCGGCGAACGCTCGTGTTCCCGCGAGGTGACCTGCGTCGTAGCGCCGAGCATCTGCCGAGTCGCTGGCTGCTCGACACGGCGAGCGCGCTCACCGGCGAACGGGTGTGGAGCGACGATCTCGTCCGGGTGATCCGTGAGGACGACCGTGTCAGCGAGACCGCCAGCTTCGTCGCCGGTCTTCGCGACACCGCGTTCCCTGCGACCGACCAGGAGTTCGAGACCCGCCGCCTGCTCGCCCGACGCGACGCGGCAGATCACCTGGACCTCCGGGACGACCCGCTCTCGTCGAGCGACGACGGCTTCGGCCGTGGCGTCGAACTGATTCGGGCTCGACACTCCAGGGCCTTCACGCGCTTCGACGGCAACCTGTCGCATCTCGGCGACTCGCTCGACGTCGGACGGCTCGTGGTCTCACCGACGCGCCTGGAGTCCTGGGCGTTCTGCCCGCACCAGTACTTCATGCGACACGTCCTCGGCATCGAGGTGCTCGATCGCCCCGACGAGGCGCGACGGATCTCGGCGCTCGACAAGGGCAGCCTGATCCACGACTCACTCGACGAGTTCGTCAACACCGAGCTCTCCGACCACGACGTGCCTGCGGCCGGAGTGGCCTGGTCCGACGAGGCGCGAGCTCGCCTCCGATCCATCATCGAACGTCGCTGCGACGATGCCGAGGCACGCGGCCTCGTCGGCAGAGCACTGTTCTGGTCCCGCGACCGCGAACGGATCGTCAACGACGTCATGAAGATCCTCGACGCCGACCTCGCCCGGGAACACCCCGGCCGTGTCGTCGCCGCCGAGCTGTCGTTCGGGCTCGGCGACACCGCCCCCGTCGAGCACGAACTGCCCGACGGACGCCGGGTCCAGTTCCGCGGCAGCGCCGACCGGGTGGCCGTCACGAACGACGGCAGCATCGACGTCACCGACTACAAGACGGGCAGCACACGCGCCTACGCGGACATCCGCAAGAAGGACGGCGACCCGCTGGTGCGCGGCACCAAGCTCCAGCTGCCGGTGTACGCACTCGCTGCACGGCGCGCGCACGGCGACGAGGCCACACGCGTCCGCGCCGACTACTGGTTCGTCACCGACAAGGGCCGCTACGACTCCATCGGCTACGAGGTCGACGAGCAGATCCTCCGACGTTTCGACGAGATCCTCGGCATCGTGCTCGACGGGCTCGAAGCAGGTCACTTCCCGGCTCGACCCAACGGTGCGAGCTATGAGTTCTTCGTGTCGTGCGAGTACTGCGATCCCGACCACCTGGGCACGGGCGCACGTCGCCGCGAGTGGGAGCGCACTCGAGACGACCCTGCGCTGCTCGGCTACCGCGCACTGGCCGAGCCCGAGTCGATGCTGGAACCGCCGTCCGAGGACGCCGAGTCATGAGCGCCGAACAACTCGACCTCTTCGCTCCGCCACCCGACGACGAGCCTGAGGCACCGACGGCTGCTTCACCGCCCGAGAACACGGCCGCGCCCTCCGACACGGCTGCGCCCTCCGGTGATCCTCGTCCGCAGCCGACCGACCAGCGAGCGCGCGACCTCATCGCGACCGCGCTCGACGACACCCTCTTCGTCGAAGCGGGCGCCGGGTCCGGCAAGACCACGGCGCTCGTCGAACGCATCGTCCAGCTGGTGCGTTCTGGTGTGGAGATGCGCCACATCGCGGCGATCACCTTCACCGACAAGGCAGCGCTCGAACTCCGGGACCGCACCCGTCGTGTGCTCGAAGATCGTGCGCAGCACGACGACCTCGCCGGCCAGCGGTGCCGGGTGGCGCTCGACCAGGTCGACGCAGCTGCGGTGTCGACGTTGCACGCCTTCGCCCAGCGCATCCTGAGCGAGCACCCGGTCGAGGCGGGGCTTCCCCCGAGCATCGAGGTCCTGGACGAGATCAGCAGCCAGGTCGCGTTCGACCAGCGCTGGCGTGACTTCGTCGACGGTCTCATCGACGGCCGTCAACACGATGACCTGCTGCTCCTGGCAGATGCCCTCGGAGTACGACTCGACGAGCACCTGAGAGACGTCGCCACGGCGTTCCGTGACAACTGGGACCTCGTCCAGGAACGGGTCGGCGACGCCCCGGCACTCGGCAGGCCCCGGGTCCAGGCGATCCTGGACCTCATCGCCGAGGTCGACGCGAGCCGCCTCGAATGTCGGGACCCGGCCGACAAGCTCGTGATCTGGATCCCCGAACTGGTGGCCTGGGGGCAGCGCCTCGAGCAGGCCGATCACTGGCTCGACGTGGTCGCCGAGCTCAGGTCACCACCGAAGGGCGGTCACCACGGCAGCAGCAAGAACTGGGACGACGTCGAGTCGGTTCGGGCAGCCGGCAAGCTCGCCCGCGAGCTGGCCGCCAAGGAGATCGGCCGACTGTCCGATCAGACCATCCGTGCACTCGCCGATGCCGTCCGCCACTTCACCCTCGAACACGTGGAGGAGCGTCGCACCTCAGGCCGTCTCGAGTTCCACGACCTGCTCGTCCTGGCCCGCCAGATGCTGCGCAGCACCGAACACGGCCCAGCAGTCCGGGCCGCTCTGTCCCAGCGCTACCAGCGCCTGCTCCTCGACGAATTCCAGGACACCGATCCGATCCAGATCGAGCTGGCGGTGCTGATCGCCAGCGACGACCCCGCTGCGGGAACCCAACCCTGGTCCGAGATCCGCACTCGGCCGGGACGTCTGTTCTTCGTCGGCGACCCGAAGCAGTCGATCTATCGGTTCCGGCGAGCCGACGTCGCCCTGTTCCTCGAGGCCCGCAGCTCCTTCGCCGACGAACCGGTCCGGCTGTCGACCAACTTCCGCACGGTCACGCCCGTGATCGACTGGATCAACGGGGTGTTCGCCGAGCTGATCCGTCACGAGCCGGGGCGTCAGCCGGAGTACCAGGCGCTCGAACCGTGGCGCCCGGCAGACGATGCAGCACCGATGCCTGTCGTGGCCCTGGGCAGCGAGGCTCATCCGGCGGGCCTGTCAGCCGAGGACGTGCGACAGGCCGAGGCCGCCGACGTCGCGGCGGCCATCCGGCAGGCGCTCGACCAGGGGTGGCCGGTCGAGGAGGGTGACGGCAGTCGCCCCTGCAGGCCCTCCGACATCACCGTCCTCCTCCCGGCCCGAACGTCGCTCCCCGCACTCGAACGGGCGCTCGAGGCGGCCGGCATCGATCATCGTGCCGAGAGCAGCTCGCTCGTGTGGTCGACCACGGAGATCCGCGAGCTGATGGCGGTGCTCCGCGCCGTCGACGACCCCTCTGACGAGCTGTCCGTCGCGACCGCACTCCGATCCCCCGTCTACGGCTGCGGCGACGACGACCTCTATCGCTATCGCCGGGTGCACGGCGGTTCGTGGAACCACCAGCACGAGCCGCCGGCTGACCTGCCGGCCGATGACCCCGTCGTCTCGGCCATGCGGCACATGGCCGACCTGCACGCCGCCCGTCTGTGGACCTCCCCGAGTGCACTGGTCGAGCGCCTCGTACGAGAACGACGTCTGCTGGAACTCGCCGTCGCTCGCGGCCGTCCACGCGACGTGTGGCGCCGGTTGCGGTTCGTCCAGGATCAGGCACGCGCCTACGTCGACAGCGAAGGCGGTGGGCTCCGCCAGTTCCTGGCCTGGGCGACCTTGCAGAGTGCCGAGGGCTCTCGTGTCGCCGAGACCCTGCTGCCCGAGAC
>JAHDHM010000009.1:11312-12691 GCA_020631315.1 Acidimicrobiales bacterium | reverse complement strand
CGCATCATGACGATCCACGCGAGCAAGGGCCTCGAGTTCCCCATCACCGTCCTGTCGGGTCTCACGACCAAGGGCGCCGGCCGGCGCGCCGGAGTACGGGTCGGGTTCCCCGATGACGGCGACGTGGTCATCCGCATGACGAAGGACCTCGCCACCGCCGACTTCGACGACTTCAAGCCGATCGACGAGCAGATGGACCACCTCGAGCGACTGCGGCTGCTCTACGTCGCGGCGACCCGTGCTCGGGACCACCTCATCGTGTCGTTCCACCGTCCAGCGCCCCGCAACACCAAGACGGTCCCCGAGGCTCGCAACCTGTCCTCGGCTCAGCTGCTCCACGCGGCCGCCGAGGCCGCCGGGGTGCAACATCGGGAGTTCCTCCGACTGTCCACGCTGCCGGCGGTGTCCGACACCTCGGCCGTCTCGTCGCCCGCCGACACTCGAGAGCTCGACCGCGCCCGTTGGGAGCAGCGCCGCAGCGTCGCCCTCGAACGCAGCTCGGCCTCGCGCACCTTGGCGGCGACCACCATCGCCACCCGCGTCCAACAGCTGAGCCCGAGGGCCGTCGATCCCGGGCTGCAGAAGGACCCTCGCGACCTCGATCTCCCTCCGTGGAACAAGGGCCGGTATGGCACCGCCATCGGTCGCGCCGTGCACGGCGTGCTCCAGTCGATCGATCTCGCCAGCGGCGCCGGCCTCGACGACACCGTGGCTGCGCAGGCCGCGGCAGAGGGTGTCATCGGCCGCGACGAGGTGATCGCCGACCTCGTCCGCTCGGCGCTCGACCATCCGGTGGTCAGGACCGCCGCATCCTCACCGCACTGGCGCGAGACCTACGTCGCAGCGCCGGTGGCGGGTGACACCGTCGTCGAGGGCTACATCGATCTGCTCTACCGTCGCGACGACGGCCTGGTGGTCGTCGACTACAAGACCGATGCAGTCGACGACGACGAGCTCCAACGACGGGTCGACAAGTACGAGCTGCAGGGAGCGACCTACGCCATCGCACTCGAAGCAGCAACCGGCGAGGTCGTCAGCGACGTCGTGTTCCTGTTCCTGCGACGCGACGGTGCCATCGTGCGCTCCGTCGTCGACCTCGACGACGCCAAGCGCCGAGTGTCCGAGGTGGCCGAGCGGACGGGTCCGGCGGCAGCCCGCTGAGCTACCTTCCGGTCGTCAGGGGGACACATGGAACGACTTCGGACCCAGATCTGCGACGACCTCGGTGCACGCCACCCGATCTTCGGTTTCGCGCACTCGCTCGACGCGGCGATCGCCATCACCGCGGCAGGTGGCATCGGTATCTGGGGTGCGACGCGCAGCACACCAGACGAGATCGAACAGGGCCTGTCACGTATGGCCGACGAACTCGGCGACCT
>JAHDHM010000009.1:0-11302 GCA_020631315.1 Acidimicrobiales bacterium | reverse complement strand
GGTGATCCCGGCCGGCATGCCGGAGCGAGACAACCGGGCCGAGATCGAAGCCGCCATCCCCGACGAGCACCGGCGGTTCGTGTCCGCGCTGCGCGACCGGTACGACGTCCCCGACGACGGTGAGCCCGGCATGCGCTCCCGCTTCGTGCGAAGTGAGCAGACCGCCCGTGACCAGGTCGCGGTCGCACTCGACTCCGGTCTCAAGATCCTGGCCCTCGGCATCGGCAGCCCGGACTGGGTCATCGAACCGGCCAAGGAACGCGGCATCAAGATGGTCAGCCTCGTCGGCCAGCCCAAACACGCCGAACGTGCGCTGCGGGCCGGCGCCGACATCCTCGTGGCCCAGGGCTACGACGCCGGGGCACACACCGGCACCGTCGGGACCTTCTCGCTGGTCCCCCGCATCGTCGATGTCGCCGGCGACGTGCCCGTCATCGCCGCCGGTGGGGTCGCCACGGGACGCCACATCGCTGCCTCCATGGCGCTCGGGGCACAGGGGGTCTGGCTCGGGACGGCGTGGCTGGTGTGCGAGGAGTCCCACACCGAGCCCGAGATCATGGCCAAGTTGCTCGCCGCCGAGAGCGCCGACACGGTCATCTCGCGAGCCGATTCCGGCAAGACACTTCGCCAGATCCGCACGTCCTGGTCGGATGAGTGGGCAGCCGATGACGCGCCGTCGCCGCTGAAGATGCCGTATCAGGACATCCTCGTCGGCGACATCCTCGGCCAGATCTCACGACACAAGGTGGGTCCGCTGATGCACTCGCCCGCCGGACAGAGCATCGCCTACTTCGATCGCGAGACCACCGTCGCCGAGGTGATGCACGATCTCGTGGCCGAAGCCGAGGCGACCCTCACGAGGTTCGGCTGAGGCAGCACCGGCGGGTCACAGCGTGCCGGCGGCGAGCCGAGACCTGACCTCCACTGCACGTTCCCGAACCTCGTCGAGGTCCTTGAGACGTCGCATGCCGGCGACCTGTCGGGCCATCCGGTGGTTCTTCGAGAACCGCTCTTCGTGACGGGCCAGGAAGTCCCAGTAGAGCGTGGTGTAGGGACAGGCCCGCTCGCCGACGCGCTGCTTGGGGTCGTAGGCGCACCCCTTGCAGAAGTCGCTCATCTTCGAGATGTAGGCGCCGCCACTGGCATAGGGCTTCGTGGCCATGCGGCCGCCGTCGGCGTGGAGGGCCATGCCCACGACGTTCGGCACCATCACCCAGTCGGCACCGTCGACGTAGGTCTCCCACATCCATCGGGTGACCGCCTGCGGGTCGATGCCGGCGGTGAGGGCCAGGTTGCCGACCACCATCAGCCGTTCGATGTGGTGGTTCCAGCCGTGGTCGCGGAGGCGACCGATGACCGTCGACACGCAGCGCATCTTCGTCGGGGCACCGAGGAACGCGGGCGGTACCGGGGCATCGGCCGCAAGGGCGTTCTGCTCGGCGTAGCCCGCGTCGCCCCACAGCCAGTAGAGGCCGTGCACGTACTCGCGCCAGCCGATGATCTGGCGGACGAAACCCTCGACCGAGTTGATCGGTGCGGCTCCTCGTGCGTGGGCGTCGATCGCGGCCTCGACCACCTCGAGGGGATCGAGCAGCCCCATGTTCATCGCCGTCGACAGGGTGGAGTGGGCCAACTTCCACTCGGCGGCGAGCATGGCGTCCTCGAAGGGGCCGAACGGCACGATTGCCTCGGTGATGAACTCATCGAGCCGTGCCAGCGCCTCCGCGCGGGTCGTCGGCCACCAGCCTGACGGCTCGGCGCCGGTGAGGTCGGGCATGGTCGCCATCTCGTCGAGGATCTGGCGGTCGATCTCATCGGGTTCGAATCGACGGATCTCGGGCCAGCCGCGGCCATCCTTCGGTGGCGGCTGACGGTTGTCGTGGTCGTGGTTCCACCTGCCGCCGGCGGGCTCGTCGCCCTCCATCAGCAGGTCGAGACGGACCCGTTGCCACCGGTAGAAGTCCTCCATCTTCATGGAGCGACGTCCCTTGGCCCACGCAACGAAGTCGTCGACGCCGCAGGTGAACTGGGTGTTCGGGCCGAGCTCGACTCCCGCACGGGTGAGCACGTCTCGTCCTGTGCGGTTCATCGGTGCCATCGCGATGATGCGTGCCGGCGCGAACTGTTCGCGGTGCGCAGCGATGGCCGACCGGAACGACGAGTCACGCCGGTGGTCGACCTCGAACCCAGCGGCCCGAGCGTCGCGTGCGAACTTTCGGAGCCCAGCCAAGAAGAGGTGCAGCCGCTGCCGGTGCCACGGGCGGCCGACGATCTTGTCGTGGGCTTCGACGACGAGGATGCGCACGTCGCCGGGGTTGCGGCCCTCGAGGGCGCCGCGATCCCATCTGAGCTGGTCGCCGAGGACGAGGACGGTCTCCACGTCGTCGCTCAACCGAGACGCGCCAGTCCCTGTTCCATCTCCGCACCCGAGAGCGGTCGGCTCAGCAGGTACCCCTGGGCGTAGTCGGCGCCGAGGCGCCGGAGCGTCTCGAGCTGCCGTTCGTTCTCGGTGCCCTCTGCGACCGTCGCCACGCCGAGCGCGGAGGCCATGTCGACCACCGCGGACACGATGGCCTCGTCGGCGCTGCTCTCGCCGAGCGACGCCACGAACGAGCGATCGATCTTGAGCTGGTCGATCTCGAAGCGACTGAGGTAGCTGAGCGAGCTGAAGCCGGTGCCGAAGTCGTCGATCGCGACCTTCACGCCCAGGTCGTGCAGCGCCGCGAGCTCGGCACGGGCGTGGGCGCCGTCGGAGAGCAGGTCGGACTCGGTGACCTCCAGCCACAGTCGGCCCGGATCGATGTCCGAGTCGTTCAGCACTGTCGGCAGCAACGAGCGGAGGCGTCCGTCGAGGAACCACTTCGGCGAACAGTTGACGGAGAGGTGCCAGTCGCTGGCGTAGTCGTTCATGGCCGACCAGTGACCGAGGTCGGTCCACGCGGTGGCCAACGTGCGCTCGTCGATCTCGTCGAGGAGGCCCGCTTCCTTGGCCACGCCGAGGAACTGCGCCGGCTGGAGCAGCCCGCGCTCGGGGTGACGCCACCGCAACAGGGCCTCGACCCCGACCACACGATCGGAGGTGAGGTCGACCATCGGCTGGTACCAGACCTCGAACTCGTCTCGATCGAGAGCACGCCGCAGCGACCGCTCGAGATCCAAACGCTCGACCACCTCTTGTCGGATCGGCGATCCGAACGGCTGCACCAGGTTGCGACCACGAGCCTTGGCCTTGTACATGGCCGCGTCGGCGTCGCGCAGCAGCGTCTCGGCGGTCGCACCTTCGGTGAAGAACGTGAAGCCGATGCTCGAGGTGATCTGCACCGGTGCGTCGGCGAGCTCGATCGGAGCACGCACGGCCTCCAGCAGCTGGTCCGCGAACGCGGACACCCCTTCGAGGTCGCCGACCCCTGGGCAGATGACGACGAACTCGTCGCCTCCGAAGCGGCCCACCATGTGCGCCGTCGGCACGTGCTCGACGATACGTCGGGCGATGATGCGCAACACCTTGTCGCCGGCGCTGTGTCCGAGGCTGTCGTTCACGACCTTGAAGCGGTCGACGTCGATGAAGAACAACGCCAGCGGCTCACCGGTCCGTTCCGCGAGCGACAGCTGTTGCTCCAGCTCGGCGACCAACGCAGCACGATTCGGAAGGCCGGTCAGCGAGTCGGTGAAGGCCTGACGGTGCAGTTCGATCTCGGCTCGGTGCCGGTCAGTGGTGTCGAGCTGCTGGACGAGGAAGTGCCGATCCGGGTCGTCGACACGATCGAGCGCGGAGATCGACTCGGTGACCCAGACCTCGTCGCCGCTCGGGCGGCGGTAGCGGACGTCGAGCTGTGCCGACGACGCCAACCCACGATCCAGACGACGGCGGTGCTGGCCGTATGCCTCGGCGTCATCGGGATGCACGAGCGACGGCAGTGCCGTGCCCACGAGTTCATCGCGGCCGAGCTGGAGCTTCATGGTCTCGTTGGCACGAACGACGGTGCCGGTCGAGTCGATTTCAGCCATGCCGATCGGCGCGTTCTCGAACCCCGTGGTGAATCTCCGGGAGCTCCGTGTGAGGGCCTCGCCTGAGCGAATCTGGCGCCGAACTTGGTTCTGGCGCATCGCCACGAGCGCCGTCGTGGCTGCAGTGATCAGCAGCCCGCCGATGAGCCAGAGGACGTACTCGTTGTTGTCGGGGATCTCGAGGAAGTCGTCTGAGCTCTTGACGTCGAGTCGCCAGGTGGCGCCGAAGACGGTGACCTCGCCCGCGTAGTCGAACCTCTTTCCGTCGGGGGTGATCCCGATCAGGCCATCGGCGATGCGGTCGTCGCGAAAGAGTGGGTAGCCAGGCCGGTGGATCACGAAGTCCGCACCGCTCGGCTCGAGCGATGCGGTGGTGCCGCCGGCACCAAGCGCCGGACTCAGGAACACAGGCCCGACGAAGCGAGCCCCCACGAACCAGGTCGGCTGACCCGGCACCGGTGCGACGAGCCAGACGAACGATCCGTCCTCCCGAGACGTGGTGAGCAGGTGCACCATCCCGTCCTCGAGCGCGTGGGTGAGTGCGTGGTCGAGACCGGTGAGGGCCTCGAGTGAGCGGTCCTCCAGATCCGGAATCGGCTCACCGGTCGGCGTGACCGCGGACCGGAACCCGCCTTCGTCGATTCCGGTGCGTTCGATGAGGGTGACGACCTGCAGTGCCGGCAACTTCTGTTCGACCGGCAACACCGCCATGTAGTCGTCGAGGGGTGCTGCCGAGGCGTCCGCGTGGGTCGCAGCGAACGACGCCACACCCTTCAGCATGAACATCAGCTTCGACTGCTCGAGACCGAGTCGGGTCTCGGTCTCGTCGATCGTGTTCTCGAACAGCGACGTCGAGGCGGCGACTGCGGCCTCCTGCTCGTCGTGCACTGCCTCCCGACTGAAGAACGCGACGGTCAGCGTGGCGAACAGCCCGATGGCCGCGATGGCCCACGGCAGGCTGCGGGGGTTGCGGCTGCCGGACTGGCGTCGTTCCGTCGTCGTCGCAGCCATGGTGTGGCGGATCCTAGGCCGCGTGGACGCCAGGCTCCATGGGGGCGACAATGTTCCGATGCCGGTGTCCGCTCTCCTCACGTCGCTTCCGAGCGCCGTCGCGGGCTGGGCGGCCTGGACGGGCGCCGAGTACGCCGTGCACCGAGCCGTCTTCCACGGCCCGGATCTGCCGATCGTGGCGAACGAGCACACAGCGCATCACCGAGACCCCCTGGCGACCAACCCGGCGCTGCGCACGATCGGCCATCTCGCCGTCGCCGCCGCGGCGATCGGACCCGGCATGGCTGCTCGGCGTCCACATCTGACCATGGCCGGCGCCGCGTTCGCCGTCGGCTACAGCCACTACGAGCTGTTCCACTTCGGGCTGCATCACCGGCCGGAGCAGGCGAACCAGGCACTACGCCGACATCACGATCGCCACCACCGGGGCGGCCCTCGGCGGAACTTCGGCGTCACCACCACGTTCTGGGACCGAGTCTTCGGCACGCTCGACCCCACCTGACCACCACGGGTGACCGGCTCGATCTCGAGTCGAGTGGACCGACCTTCTCAGACGATGTCCCGAGTCCGGACATCGACTTCATGGCGCAGTCCGAGTTCATCGAGCACTGCGATGAAGTCCGTCAGGCCGCGCACGGAAGTGTGGTCGTTGTGGCAGAACGGGCACGCAACGTCGACCTCGCCATCACGCACGCGCAGCGGAGCCAGCTTCTCCCGCCCGACCGGCACCACGAAGACCACCCCCTCAGTTGGTCCGCTGAACACCACTCGACCGCGGCGCACGATGCGAACGAAGGATGCCGAGAACTCGAACCGCCAGAGGCGCAACGGCACCTGCAACACCGCCGGCGGCACGATCGACACTGCGAGCCCGAAGGCCACGAAGCCGACACCGATCTCGTCGCCTTGCACCAACCCGGTCCCGCCGATCACGGCGCCCACAACGACACAGCACGCCTGCACCGCCCGCGCACCACTTGCGAAGCGACCGAACCTCACCACCCTCAGTCGGTCGAATCGACGGCCCCACAGCTCACGCACCGAGCCGAGCGTAAGCCCCCGCCCGAAGTGCAGCACGACGGCATGAACGATCGGCACCGTGGGAGATGCGAGCATCGGCGGCATGTCTGGCGACGCACCGATCCTGTTGGCCGATCTGCAGACCGCATGTGGCACCGATCCGAGCACCATCTGCGATCTCGTCCACGGCTGGACCGATTCGGACCTGGCGGCGAGTGCGGCGGAGTGGCTCGTTCAGAAGCCGCTGACGATCCTGCTGATCCTGGTCGTCGCATGGTTCTTGGCCCGGCTCGCTCGGAGGCTGATCATGCGCACGATCTCCGAGCTCGTCGACCGCCGCGAAGCTGCGGCGAAGTCAGCAGCCGACATGGAGCTCGCAGGGATCGAGATGTTGCCTGGTTTCGCCACCCGGCGTCTCGAGGCATTGGCCCAGTCGTCCGCCCGGTCCCGTCAGCGCTCGGTCACGCTGATCGCCGTGTTGTCGTCGATGGCGTCGGGGACGATCTGGGTGATGGCGCTGCTCATCGCCTTCGGCGAGGTGGGCGTCAACCTCGGACCGTTGATCGCCGGCGCCGGTATCGCCGGTATCGCACTGGGTTTCGGTGCTCAGTCGCTGGTGAGGGACTTTCTCGCCGGGATCTTCATCATCATCGAGGACCAGTACGGCGTGGGTGACGTCGTCGATGTCGGCGAAGCAACCGGCACGATCGAGCTCGTCTCGATGCGCACGACCCGTCTTCGAGACGTCAACGGGGTGCTGTGGGTCGTGCCGAACGGTGAGATACGTCGGGTGGGCAACATGAGCCAGCTGTGGGCTCGCTGCGTCGTCGACGTGGGTGTCGCCTACGACACCGATCTCGATCAGGCGATGGCGGCGATCAAGGAGGTCGCCGATGACCTGTGGCGTCAGGATCTGGAGACCGCCACGGTGCTCGAGGAACCCGAGGTCTGGGGCGTCCAGACACTCGGCGACTCGGCGGTGACCCTCCGGCTGGCCGTGAAGACGGACCCGTCCGAGCAGTGGGCGACGAGCCGTCTGCTCAACAAGGCGATCAAGGAGCGTCTCGACGCAGAGGGCATCGAGATCCCGTTCCCTCAGACGACCGTGCACGTCCGCCGAGAGGACCCGCCGGTCTGACGACGGGCCCTCAGGGCGACACGGATCTCACTCTTCGGCGGCTCGGGCCCGATCGGCCACGGCGACGAGGCCGACGACACCGACCATCACGAGCGCGGTGCCCCAGAGCCAGCCGAGCCCTCGATCGAGGGACGTGTCGGTGAGCGCAACGGCGCCGAGCACGGCGAACGCCACCGCAGCGACGAGTCGCACGGGCCGGAACTGGTGTGCGGGAAGTCGGTCACGGAACACGAAGCACCTCCACGTCACCGATGCCGAGCTCGACATCGAGGATCAGCGTCCCGGCCGGATCCGTGGTGGGGACGTCGATGACGAGGTCGTTGTCGACACCTTCCTCCTCGATGAACCTGGGCAGACCGGGTGCCGGCGTCGGCGACCGGTCTTCGAAGCGGGCGACACCGATCGCATTGTCGATCGTGAGGGTCAGGGCGAGGTCGTCGGGGACGAGGACCCGCAGCTCACCGACCCCGAGGACGACGTCGAGCGTCACGGTCTCGCCGGACAGGGCGAGGTCGGTCAGGTCGACCGTCATCTCACCGGCGCCGAGCCGGAACTCCTCGGGCAGCTGTTCGACCGATGCGACGGTGTGCACGACGTCGCCGGTGCCGTCCGTGATCACGGGGTCGACGTAGCGAGCCGTCACCGTGAACATGGCGACGAGCACGCCGACCACGATCAGACCTGTCGACCTGCCACGGAAGGCGCTGACGGCCAGACCAGCGGCGATCAACAGCAGCCAGATCCCGCCGACCAGGGTCAGCGTGGCATCGAACGCATCGACGCGGTCGAGCAGGACGACGGCGCCTGCGGCGAGGATCATCAGGCTCAGCACGACGGGAGTGATGAGGTTCGGCTCCTTCGGCGGCTTGGACGCCGGGGCACGAAGCGGGTCGACCGAGTAGGGGTCGCTGGGCAGTGCGACCGCCGTGCCTGGGACCGGCGGAGGCGGTGGTGGCGTGGGCGCGACTCCGACGGCGTCGCCGGTCGTCGGGTCCTGCACCGTGGGTGGCGGCGTGACGGTCGGCCGAGGCTCGTCTCCGCGGCGGGTCAGCAACACGGCGCCGCCGAAGATCAGTGCCAGGGGAACGAGCCACGCCCCGGTCTGGCCGTCGAACACGCCACCGAAGAACACAGCGGCGATGGCCAGCGCGAGCAGCAAGCCCAGCAAACGGCCGCGGCTCGAGCCGGACAACCGGCCCTTGACCTCGTCGAGGGTGGTCGCGACGCCGTCGTTGCTCGGCAGGACCGCCCACAGCACCAGGTACGCGACGAACACGAACCCGAACGAGGCGATGAGCAGGATCACGGCGAGAAGCCGGGTCAGGCTCGGGTCGAGGCCGGCGTACTCGGCGATGCCGCCGATCACACCACCGATCCGTTGGTCGCCGCTGCGGCGGAGCTGTCGACGTGGCGACGCCGATGGTGGTGGAGGCGGTGGCGGCGGCGCGGCGTCGGTGATCGGTTCATCGGTGGTGTTCATGTCCCCATCGTCGGGAACCGCGCCGTCACGCACCATCGGGAACCACCCTGATCCGCCCCTGAGTCCCCGAGCTTGTCTCAGGGGTGGTTCCGGGTCCACCCCTGATGCGCATCCCGCCGACGGATGGGAACATCGTGTGCATCAACACCGACGCCACCACCGCTCACCGACCGACCACGGCCCAGTACTGGGCTGCCGTCGAGCTCGGGCCCAGTCGCATGGTCACGGGCACCTGCGGCGGGCTGGCGCAGGTGTTCGCGATCGAACCTGTCGTGGTGCGGTCGGCCTTCGTCGTGTTGGCCACCGCAGGCGGTGCCGGCGTGGTCCTCTACCTGGCGGCGTGGCTGGCGCTCCAGATCGTCGGCCAGCGACCCCGACAGCCGCTCCCCCCGGCACACGGGGCCGAGTCGGAGCGCAATCTCGGTGTCGCGCTGGAGACGCTCGGCGTGCTGCTGGTCGTGCGCACGCTCGGGCTCGGTTTCGCCGACAGTCTCGTCTGGCCGGTGGCCGTACTGACCACCGGGTTCGTGATCGCGGCCACCCGTTCGGATCTCGACGTGGCGACCGCCAGCGGTGTCACAGGTCGGGGGTCGACGGCGTGGATCGCTGCGCGGATTCTGGCCGGTGTCGGTCTCGCCATCGCCGGCGTCGTCGGCCTCTTCGCCTTCAACATCGAGTTCGGCGCGGCGCGCGACCTCGTCGTCGGGGCTGCGGTGGTCTCCCTCGGACTGTCGCTCGTGCTCGGCCCGTGGGTGTGGCGTGTGGCGACCGACCTGCTGGAGGAGCGCCGCCGACGCATCAGGTCCGAGGAACGCACGGAACTGGCGGCCCAGCTCCACGATTCGGTGCTGCAGACGCTCGCGTTGATCCAGCGCCACCAGGACGACCCGGCGACCATGGTGCAGCTCGCACGACGCCAGGAGCGCGAGCTGCGTTCGTGGCTCCACGGCGACGGACGGATCGGCCGCAGCGAGCGGCTTCGTGAGGGGCTCGAGACGGCTGCCGATCGCATCGAAGAGCTCCACGGCGTGCCGATCGAGGTGGTCGTCGTCGGTGACGCGACCGCCGACGAAACCATCTCCGGTCTGATCCGAGCCGCGAGCGAGGCCATGGCGAACGCTGCACGGCACTCCGGCGCCGACCAGATCGACGTGTACGCCGAGGTCGGCGACGACCGGATCGAGGTCTTCGTGCGCGACACCGGCACCGGCTTCGACCCGGCGGCGGTGCCCGACGACCGACGTGGCGTGCGCGACTCGATCGAAGGGCGGCTGAACCGTCTCGGCGGGACCGCCACGATCCACACGGCCCTCGGTGAGGGCACCGAGGTCGAACTCACCATCCCACTCACCCGAGACGCGGAGGACACACGATGAGCACGTACCGAGTGGTGATCGTCGACGACCACGAGCTGGTTCGGTCGGGGGTTCGCACGGCACTCGGCGACGCGGTCGAGATCGTCGGCGAAGCCGGCGACGTGGACGAGGCGGTGGACGTGATCTGCTCCACTCACCCCGATGTCGTGCTGCTCGACGTGCACCTGCCGGGCGGCAACGGCCCAGCGGTCATCGAGGGCGTCAACGGCCGGGAGGTCGAGACGACGTTCCTGGCCCTGTCGGTGTCGGACTCGGCCGATGACGTCATCGCCGTCATCCGCGCCGGCGCCCGGGGCTACGTGACCAAGCACATCGGCGCCGACGACCTGGTCGACTCGATCCGCCGGGTGGCCGAAGGCGATGCGGTGTTCTCGCCGCGTCTCGCCGGTTTCGTGCTCGACGCCTTCGCCACATCGTTGCCCACCACGAGCGACCCTGACCTCGATCAGCTGACGGCCCGCGAGAAGGAGGTGTTGCGCCTCCTCGCTCGTGGATACGCCTACAAGGAGATCGCACGCCGCCTGTCGATCTCGATCAAGACCGTCGAGACGCACGCCTCGTCCGTGCTGCGCAAGCTCCAGCTGTCGAACCGCCACGAGCTGACCGACTGGGCCCATCGCCGCCGCATCGTCTGAGCCGCGGCGGGACCGTCCCGCCTCGGCTCAGGCTCCGATGGCGGCGAGCTGTTCCAGCAGGCCGGCGGGCGGACGCATCGGCTTGCCGTGGTCGTCACAGACGCCAGCGGTGACGGTGGCGGTGATGAGCACGTCATCGCCGCGCAACACCCGCTGACGCCACACGCTGGAGGCGCGCCGGACCTGCTCGACCTCGGTCTCGATGGTCACGAGATCCCCGGCGATCGCGGCGCCACGGAACTTCACGTCCACGTGGGTGATGACGATCTGGATGCCCTGGTTCTGCAGCACGTCCAGCCCGAGACCCGCGTCCTCGAGGGCCTCCACACGTCCTGCTTCGAGCCAGCCGATGTAGACCGCGTGGTTCACGTGCCGGTACGGGTCGAGCTCACCGAAGCGAACCCGGAACGAGGTCGTGTGCGCCATGGGCGGCGACGCTACCCGGTCCGATGATTTGCGTCCTCGGCACCGTCACCTGCGAGCGCGTACTCCTGCTGCAGTCCCGTCGGGGGCGTCGCGAACAGTGACGTCGGCACCGCGAGCGCTGCCAGCGCGAACGCGAGCCACCAGGCGTGCGGACAGCCGGAACCGTCGATCACCACGCCCAGCACCCAGGCGCCGATGGCGCCGCCCG
>JAHDHM010000354.1 GCA_020631315.1 Acidimicrobiales bacterium | reverse complement strand
CTCGAGCTTGTCCAACTGCCACTGACGACGCAGCTCATGATCCAACTCAGCCTTCAACTGAGCGCCCACGACCGGATCGAGCTCGCCGTTGAACCAGTACATGCCGTCGTCGTTGATCCCACGACGCAACCGCCGCCGAGCCCGCTGACGCTCCAGACGCTTCTCCGCGTCACCTTCTTGGGCTCGACGAACCGCGTCACGAACCGCCGCCAACGTTTCGTCCGTCGACTGACCCAACGCCCCGGCCAACAGCTCACGCTTCACGTCACCGGTGAGCCCTGCGGCCATGATCGCATCAGCCTGCTCCGTCGAGATCAGACCAGCAGCAAGAGCCGCAGCAACCTCAGGATGCGCCTCCAAACGACGAGCACGAGCATCCAGACGATTCCGTTCCTTGCGGCTCGGCTCCGGCACCGGACCGCCATCGGGGAGCGGCAACTCATCGGACGGCGACCCCGCTGATCCCTCTGAGTCGTCGCGGTCGTGACCGCTACTCCCCTTCGAGTCACGACGCGCCGTCTCCCTCAGCCGACGAACCGCCGAATGAACCGCAGCCTCCTGACCATCCAGACGAGACCGAGTCGACCGCAACACACCCAGTTGTCGCTGCAAGGCGGCAAGGGGCATGTCCCCCAATTCCCCCTCATCGAGCAGCTCGACCACCACCGTCTCCATACCGAACATGATATCGAACGTGTGTTCGCTCTTCAACCTCGATTCGCAGGTTTTCGGCACAACGACGCCTCCTGGACCCCGGGTTCGTCCCCTGGTGTCGGAGCTGCGAGTACCAACTCATTCCCGGCGACAACGTCGGTTCAGCCGAAGCCCGAGCGCGGCAGCTCGCAGAACTCGCTGCGGCGATCGAGACCCGGCCACCGTCGAGCGTCCGCCAGCAGCGGGCGCTCGTGTTCATCGCCTGCATGCTGGTCCACGGACTCTCCCTCGCACTGGCCCTCTTCGGGCTCTGGCTGGTGATCGCCTTCCCGCCGAGCCTGCTCAGCATCGTCGGGCTGTGCTTCGTCGCGCTGGCGTTCTGGTTCCGGCCTCGATTCTCGAAGAAGAACCGCAACCCTCCGCTGTGGCTGACGTTCACGCCGCAGGAGCGCGTCGCGGTCCTCGCGCACGAGCTCGCTCACGATGTGAACGACGATGTCCGCCGAAGCCTGTTCGTCGGCGGAGCGATCGATGCGCTCGCCCGAATGGCCTGGAGCTGAGCACCCCAGGGTCGATGCGCTACTTCCAGTCGATGCGATACGACAGGTCGTGCCCGCAGGCTTCGGAATAGTCCCGGATCGACTTCTTCGCGAGCTTCATGGTCACCGACGACGGCAGCAGACCGCTGATCCGACCGAAGATCGTCCGTGCCTCGCGCACCGGTGCGCCCTTGCCGGTCGGGAACGCCACCTCGACCGTGGCCTCACGCTTGCCGGCCTTGTCGAGCAGGTCGGACAGACGCCGGAACATCTGCAGCAGCGGGTCGGCGCTGTGGGTCGACCAGTTCGCCGACGGCATGAAGTCGACGAAGTGCATCAGGTGGAAGTTGAGGTTGATCCACAGGTTCTCTGCATCGATGGTCAACGGCTCGTTGTCGATGACCCGGTTCAGGTGCAGGGTCTCGAGGTCGTCGAGGCGGTGCAGGTTGGCTTCGAGCTCGTCGAGGAAGTCGCCGTCGTACATGAGGCGCAGCGTCGACGGGAACACCTCGACGTGGAGCGCCTCGAAGTCGGTCAGCAGCTCCTTCAGCTTCGGGATCTTCGACGCCTCCATGGCCCACGTGTTGGTGGCGGTGCCGAGGATCGAGTGCAGCAGCGCCACGTTGGGTGAGTGGTCCGGGTAGTGCCGGGCCGCGTAGTCGTGGCAGAACACGAGGTGTTCGAGGAACGTGCCGTCGGCGTGCTCCATGGAGAAGTCGCATTCGGTGACCATGAAGTCGATAAGCTTCTGGTCGATCGTCGGCGCCGGGTCGGCGGCCTCGGCCAGGTTGTAGGCGTCGTCGACCTCAGCGGCGGCTGCGGCGTCCCAGACCGGCTCCTTGGCGAGCTTCTCCTCCATGAACATCTTCGGGACACCGCTGAGGGCACCGAAGATGGTGCGCTTCATGTCGAAGCCGACCATCCGCTCGACCGTCACCTTGCCGGCATGATCGAACGCACCGCCACGCGTGATGGCTGCCCGACGCTGGTGGTTCAGCGTCGCCTTGAGGCTCGATCCCTCGGTGGTGGTGTCGCTCATCGTCGTCTCCGTTCAGTCCGGCTCGTCCGACTTCGACGCGCCGATTCCCGTCGGAGAAGCACACCCCGTCGGACGACGAGCGTCAAGCGCGCCCTTCACCCACACGAGTGAGCTGCACACGGAGAGTTGCGATCGAGTTCGTCAGCTCCCCCGCCAGACCTTCGGCCACCTCGCCACCGTCCGGCGTCGCCGACGCGACGAGCGCTCCGAGCACCGGCACCGACGCCTGGCCGAGCGACCACACGTGATGCGGCGGTGGACCCGACGCACAGCCTGCTTCGAGTTCGGCGAGGGCGACCAGCTCCAGCCCGAACCGCGAGCGGGCGGAGCGCTTCGGCGCCACCTCAGACGAGTCGAGGACGTCGACGATGGCAGCGAGCGCTCGACGAGTGCGCGCCGCTGCCATCGCGAGTTCGACATGCGGCGCCGGCGCACCGTCACCGGAGGGGGTCGTCGGTCGCACCACGGCTCAGATCTTCTTGACCTTGTCGGCGGTGATGAGCACCGTGCGACCGTCGACCTTGCCCTGGATCGGGTGGTCGCCGGTGACGAGGCGGATGCCCTTGACCTTGGTGCCGATCTTGATGCCGCCGGCCTTGCCGTCGAGCTTCAGATCCTTGACGACCTGGACGTCATCGCCGTCAGCGAGCGCCGCTCCGTTGGTGTCGCACACTTCGCCGGGACCGTCGAGGACCTCACCCAGCCACTCGTGGCCGCAGGTCGCGCACTCGAAGCCGTCGTCGGCCTCCATCGGGTCCGGCATCGTGCAGACGGGACACTGCAGTTCGTCAGCCATCGCGCACCTCGAGTGAGATCTCGGCCCGCTGGGTGATCTCGGCGCGCTGGGTGATCTCGGCGCGCCAGCCGTTGGCGAGCGTGGAGGTCAGTGCGTCGACCAGTTCGTCCGTCTCCACCGGCGCTGCGTGCCCGGAACGCTCGAGGGTCACGAGACCGTGGAGCGACGACCAGAACACCCGGGCACGCCGGAACAGTTCGCGCTCCGGCAGGGCCTGACCGAGATCACCGCACCACGTCCGCATCAGTCCGACCACGTGCTCTCCGAATCCGGCGCGTATGGCGGCCGTCGTCTCGACGCCGGGCCGATAGCCGCGGACCGGCTGCTCGAACATCAGGCCGAAGGCCGAGGGATGAGTCCGTGCGTAGTCGACGTAGACCCGAGCGGCCCGGACGAGCCGTTCGTCGCCGCTGCCGTCGACGTCCGACGCCGACGCCATGAAGTGCAGGCCCATCCGCCGATGCACGGCGTCGAGGAGCTCGTTCATGCCGTCGAAGTGGGTGTAGACGACCTGCCTCGACACGCCGAGATCACCAGCGACCCGGCGGACAGAGAGCGCGTCGATGCCATCGGTGGCGATCACGTGTTGCGCAGCGGCGACGACGTCGTCGGCGGTGAGGCGAGCGGGCACCTGAAGAACTGTACGCCTTCTGACCGTGGAACATGACGCTGTCATGTGTAGAGTCGTGGACATCGGACATGACAGTGTCATGTGACAGCGAAGCTCACCCACCCCAGGAGCACCGACGATGGCCGCACGCCCCCTCACCACGAACGACCTCGACCGCATCGGCGCACCGGCCGGACCGCCGGATCGCCGCCGTCTGCTCGGCGAGGTCGCCACCGTCGTCCAGCCGGCTCGACTGTTCGCCAGCAGCCCCCGGCTGGCACGTGCCCCACGAGGCGACGGCCGCCACACCATGCTCATCCCCGGCTGGAAGGCGCCCGAGGCGAGCATGGCTCCCATCGGCGGGTACCTGCGTCGTCTCGGTCACGACGCACGCGGGTGGGGTCTCGGCACCAACGACGGCGAGGTCGAGGAGAT
>JAHDHM010000353.1 GCA_020631315.1 Acidimicrobiales bacterium | reverse complement strand
CTTCACCGGTCAGATGAAGATCGTCGACACCGCCGGTCGTGTCGAGCGCTTCGAGAAGCGCTACGGCGCCTCGCGTCGCCGCGGCTGATCATCTCCTGACGTGGCCCTCGATCCGGGCCGCCGCCCGTCGCTCCACGCAGCGAAACTCCGAGGCCTGAGCCGCGCCGCGCTCGGCCTCGAACTGGACGACGCCACCGGCTCCGCCGAGGGCGCGCTCGGTCGCGCCGGCGAGACGGTCGTCTGTCTCGTCGAACACGCGCCCGAGCGCTCGGTGGGCAGGACCCTCGCCAGCATGAAGCGGCACGGTGCGACGACGGCGTACCTGCTCTGCGCCGAGGGTGCCGACCTCGTGGCGCGACGAGCCGCCTGTTTCGACCTCGACCTGCGGGTGCACGAGGTCGTGGACACCGCGCTCACCGCAGTGGCGGACAGTCCTGATCCGATGCCCACTGCACCGTCGGGTGAGGCGCTCTCGTGGATCGACACGATCGAGCGGTCCGGAGCCGATGTCGTGGTCGAGCACGGCCTGGTCACCGGCGAAGTCGGAGGCCTCGAGGTCGCCCGTGTCATCGAGGACGAGTTCGGGGTGCGGCTCGAAGTCGGCGTCTCGGCCGACGACCGCATCATGTTCTCGCTCCTGCACGGGCACCTCGGCGCCGACGATGCCATGGCGCGCATCATCGACATCGTCCGAGAGCACCGTCGGCCCGGCGCGATGGATCATCCGCTCAATCGCCTCAGCCGCTCCCGCTGGCTCCGGTCGATGCTGGTGGAGCGACCCGAGGTCATCGGCATGTCATCTCTGTCGCCCGCACCTTCGCCGGTGCCACGGTCGAATCTGAAGGACGTCGTGCCCGCAGCTGCCCTCGGCGTGGACGACGGCCGCGAGGTGGTGGTGGCGGTGTCGACCGGTGTCGACCTCGACGTCGTGCCGTTCGCCGCGCACGCTCGGCGCACGCTGGCCGCCGACGCCGAGCTCGCCATCGTGGTGCCCGAACGTGACGCGGTGCCGTTCCTGGAGTGGGCTTCGGCGCGCCTTCACGAGCCGGCGCGCCTGATCACGGTGCCGGACGGCTGGGCCGACGAGCTCGGCTGAAGCCCGACGCGGCGAGACCGTCCGCCGCCCGTCGCATCGACCGACGTGCGCCGTATCGGCCGGTAGCCTCGCATCCGTGCAGGACCGCGTGACCCAGCTCGAAGACGAACTGATGGTCGTCGAATCACAGCTGGGTGACCCGGATGTCACCGCGGATCGTGTTCGCTTCGCCGACCTGGCGAAGCGTCACGCCGAGCTTGCCGACCTCGTGGCCGCCGGCCGGCGTTGGTCCACCGCGGTGACAGAGCTCGACGAGGCCAAGGACCTATTTCACGAGTCGACCGGCGAGGATCGCGACGAGATGCGCGAGTTCGTGTCGATGGCCGAGGACGAACTGGCTGACGCAGAAGAGTCCTTCCGTCTCAAGCTCCTGCCGAAGGACCCGAACGACGGCAAGAACGTGATCCTCGAGATCCGCGGCGCAGAAGGCGGCGAGGAGGCGAACCTGTTCGCCCGGGACCTCTTCGAGATGTATCGCGCGCACGCCGGCCAGCGCGGCTGGAAGCTCGAGATCCTCTCGGCGGACGCGAGTGATCTCGGTGGCTACTCCGACGTGTCGGCTGTGGTGAAGGGCGACGACGCCTGGACTCGTCTCAAGCACGAGGGAGGCCCTCATCGGGTACAGAGGGTGCCCGTCACCGAGTCCCAGGGCCGCGTGCACACGTCGTCGGCAACGGTGACCGTGTTGCCCGAGGCCGATGAGGTCGAGGTGGCCATCGACCCGAACGATCTCCAGATCGACGTGTATCGAGCATCCGGTCCCGGTGGTCAGTCGGTGAACACGACCGACTCGGCGGTCCGCATCACCCACAAGCCCACCGGTCTCGTGGTGTCGATGCAGGACGAGAAGAGTCAGCTGCAGAACAAGGACAAGGCGCTGCGGGTGTTGCGAGCCCGGCTCCTCCAGGCCGAGCAGGAGGCGCAGGCCGCAGAGCTGTCCGCCGCCCGACGCGACCAGGTGGGTGGCGGAGGTCGCAGCGAGAAGATCCGGACCTACAACTTCAAGGAGAACCGGGTCACGGATCACCGCATCGGTCTCACGCTGTACAAGCTCGACAAGGTGCTCGCCGGAGAACTGGACGAGGTCGTCGACGGGTTGCTCGCCGACGAACGCCAGCGGCAGCTCCAGGGCGACGGCTGAACACGGATGTCCGAACAGAGATGACCGGCGACGATCTGGACGGCACCGTCCCCTGGCGGTCCTTCGTCGCCGAAGCGGTCCGCCGCCTGACCGAGGCCGGACACGAACACGCGGCGGTCGAAGGCCGCTGGCTCGTCGAGGAGGCTGCAGGTTTCGGCCCCGGCGACCTGGCGCTGCGCTCCGACGAGCTCGCGACCACCCGCGGTGTCCGTCGATTCGACGACATGATCGCCCGGCGCGAGGGAGGCGAGCCGATCCAGTACGTCCTGGGTCATTGGCCGTTCCGCGAGCTCGACCTGCTCGTCGATCGTCGCGTGCTCATCCCTCGTCCGGAGACCGAGATCGTCGCTGGCCGCGCCATCGAACTCCTGCCTCCGGCACCGTCTCGCCCTCGGATCTGCGATCTCGGAACCGGCTCGGGTGCCATCGGACTGTCCGTGTTGGCCGAGCACGACACCGCCGAGGTCTGGATGACGGACGTCTCGAGCGAGGCGTTGGCCGTCGCCCGGGCCAACCTCGCGGGTCTCGGGCGTCGTGCGACGCGTGCGACGCTCGCCGAGGGGAGCTGGTACGCCGCGCTCGACACGACACTGCGCGAGTCGTTCGACGTGGTCGTCGCGAACCCGCCGTACGTCGACCGCAGCGAGGAACTCGATGCATCGGTGACTGACTGGGAGCCGGCGGGCGCATTGTTCGCCGACGAGTCCGGGCTCGCCGATCTGGAGGTCCTGATCAGTGAGGCACCCGAGTGGCTGCGTCCCGGCGGCCACTTGGTCGTGGAGCACGGCCACACCCAGTCGGGTGTGGTGGTCGAGCTGTTCGGTGACGCGGGGTTCGACGCCCCGACGGCTCACGCCGACCTGGCCGGCCTGCCCCGATTCGTGGTCGGTCGATTGCCGGGACGAGCCTGATCTGACGGCAGCTAGGCTCGCTCGCCGTGGACGACTCGACCGATCCCCTGCGCGTGCTGTTCATCTGCACCGGCAACATCTGCCGTTCACCGATGGGCGAGTACCTGTTGCGTCATCGCGCCGAACGCGAGGGTCTGCCGGTGCTGAGCCTCTCTGCGGGTCTCACTCTCGTGGACGAGCCGCCTCCTCCCCATGCATTGACGGTCCTGCGCAACGTCGGTGTCGACGCGAGTGGCCATCGTTCCCGACGCCTCACGCCAGAGCTGGTCGGTGCGACCGACCTCGTGATCGGGATGACGGGGCGCCACGCCAAGGAAGCGGCCGTGTCGGACATGGACGCGATCAGCCGGATCGCGACGCTGAAGGAGTGGGCCCGCTGGGCCGACGCACGGCCTCGCCAGCCCGACGAGCCGATTCGGGAGTATCTGGCGTCGCTGACCGCGGGTCGATCATCGGCCATGGTCGGCACTTCGGGCGCCGCCTACGACGTCGAAGATCCGTACAAGCGGCGTAAGAAGTACTACGTCCGGGCGTTGAACGAGATCGACGAGGCGCTCGAGCGTCTGGTTCGAGGAATCTTCCCGAAATGACTACAGAGAGTGACTGAATCGTCCGATTCTTGGAAAACAACCACAGAGAGTGTTGACTCCTGTGGTCGGGCGGCAGTAGGGTGACCCACATGGCAACAGGACGTACGACTTCTCGGTGGATGACGCGCTGCGGCGGCGGGCATCGTCATGGCGCTGGCCGTTCCGGCCGGTGCACAGACCTACACCGACGGCACCGGCAACTCGACGGGTGTCGAGACCGACGGTGGCTCGACGGGAACCACCGGTGGCACCGGTGCGACCGACGGTGGCGGTAGCGCCGGCGGCACCGATCTCGGCCAGGTGGACGTCGGCGAGCTCGCCTTCACCGGCGGCGACGCCATCGGCCTC
>JAHDHM010000352.1 GCA_020631315.1 Acidimicrobiales bacterium | reverse complement strand
ATCAGGGACGATCTGCACGGTGAGCGTAGGAAGTGATCGAAGTGTGAGCACGCGGTGAGGATCGTGCTCAGAGTCTCAGGCGGGGTCAGGCCTCGTCGCTCCTGGGCAGACGTGATGCCAACGCGATCGCGGAGATGGTCAGGCCGACGGCGACGGTGAACGCCCATTGCCACCCGTCGAGGAACGACGAGATGGCACCGGGTGTGGTGTCGAGGTCGGACAACGGCACGTCGAGGTCATCGGCCCGCATGACGGCGGTGACGACAGCGGTCGCAGCGGCCTGGCCGATCACGTTGCCGATCGTGCGGTTGATGTTGCTGAACGCACCGACGACCCCGAGTGACTCCGGCGGCGGTGACCCCATCAGTGCACTGTTGTTGGGGACGTTCCAGAGACTCTGCGCCGCGCCGGCACCGAACATGGCGCCGGCGACGACGCCGATCGACGAGTCGATCCCGATCGCCGCGAACCACACGAGCAGACACGCCTGCAGTGCGAGGCCGAACATCGCCGGTCGCTGTGCGCCGAACCGGTCGTAGATCCGTCCGGCGAACTGGGCACCGATCGCCATGCCGACGGCGTTGCAGGCGATGACGAGGCCGGCCTGTGCCGTTGAGACGTCCCGCACCGTCAGCAGGTAGACGGGCATCAACAGGTTGAGCGTGGTGCTCGCCGCGAACGCAAGTACCCGTACGCCCGCAGCGGTGTGGAAGGTACGGATGAGGAAGAGACGAACGTCGAACATCGGCTCGTCCTGGCGGAGCTCCCATCGGACGAAGGCGGCCGTCGCCGCGACGGCACCGACGAGGAGACCGATGGAGATCGGTGAGCCGAACCCGACGTCGAACGGGTCGCTGATGCCGACGGTGAGCGCCACGATCGCCGCCCCTGAGAACACGGGACCGCCGACGTCGAACCGACGTGACGCGGCGGCCGTCGAGTCACCGTCCAGGAAGAACCACGCCGACACCGCGGCGAGGCCGGCCATGACGGTGATGGCGTGGAACATCACCTGCCAGCCGACGAAGCCGAGCGCCCAACCGGTGACCAACGGCCCGGAGGCGGCGCCGACCGCGACCGTCGTCGTCTGTGCTGCGACGGCGAGCCCGCGCTCGTGCGGAGGGAACGCGGCGACGAGGGCTGCGGTGCCGACGGCCTGGGTCAGGGCATCGCCGATCGCGGCGAGCGTGCGGGCGGCGATCAGGATCCCGAACGTCGGCGCCAGGCCGGTCAGCAGGCTGCCGAGCGCGAACAGTGCGCCGCCGAGGACCAAGGCGTTGCGCCGGCCCCATGCGTCGCCGAACCGTCCGAGCGGCAGCAGCGACGACGAGATGACGAGGGCCTGGACGATGACGACCCAGCCGACGACCCGCAGGGTGACGTCGAAGGTGTCGGCGATGTCGGGCAGCAGGACGAACGACATCGTCGCGTTGAACACCGTGACGATGTAGGTGAGCCCGACGGCGATGACGGCCCGCCACTTGCGTTCGTGCCACCACGGGCCGGGCTCGGTCATCCCGGCGAGTCTGCCACCGTGCCGGCAGCACGACGGCGCCGACCCCCGATGTCTCCTCAGAGGTGGAGGTTGCGCCGGCCGAAGGCGTTCGCCGCGACGGCGAGCGCGATCGCAGCCGCGGCGGTGAGCAGCCCGAGGCCGAGCAGGTCGGCGGGCCCATCGATGGCTCGGCCGGATGCGTGCCACGACCAGGGGCTGATCTCGGCCAGCCACGACGCGCTGTCGATCAGCTCGGCGACCGAGTTGGCCACGAAGGCGGCTGCGACGAGTCCCCAGCCGGTCGCCGTGGCGGTGCCGGGTGCGCCGGTGGCTGCGGCAACGACGAGGGTCACTCCCCCGACGAACACCCCGAAGACGACGATCGGGATCGTCGCCGCGATCGCAGGAGGTCGAGCACGAGTGCCGTCATGCCGCACCGCCGGCATCGCGCTCGGCTGCCGCACTGTCGCCTCGATACAGCGCCAGGAAGGTCTCCTCGAGGTCGACGGGGTGCGCTTCGATCTTGAGCGCGCCGAGTTCCCCGGCCACGCTGAGCACCGGCGCGGCGATGCCACGGAACACGACCGTGACCGCTCCCTCGCCATCTCGCTCCACCCGAACCACGCCATCGATCGCGTCGAAACGGGTCGTGTCGATCACCCCGTCGAATGCCAGCACGACACGTCGGGTCGCGTGCTCGGCGATGTCGGTCAGCGGCGCTTGCACGACGAGCCGGCTGTCACGGATGAAGCCCACGACGTCGGCGACTGCTTCGACCTCCGGCAACGAGTGGGACGACAACATCACGGTGCGGCCGTCATCCGCGAGCTCGCGCAGCAACTGACGGATCTCGCGCTGCAACAGCGGGTCGAGGCCGCTGGTCGGTTCGTCGAGGATCACGAGCTCGGGGTCGTGCGCCAGGGCCAGCACCAGCCCGAGCTTCTGTCGGTTGCCGAGCGACAGCTCGTGGCCGCGCTTGTCGAGGTTCAGCTCGAGCCGATGGGCCAAGGACGCGCCGCGTTCGACCACGTCCGGACGGTGGCGGAGCCGGGCGACGAGCGCCAGCAACGAACGACCCGTGTGGTGACGTGGCGCCGGTTGGTCGGATGCCAGCACGCCGATGTGTTCGTACAACGTCGCCGCGTCGACCCATGGGTCGACCCCGAGCACCTCGACGTCGCCATTTTGCGGACGGACCATGCCGTAGAGCAGCCGCATGGCGGTCGACTTGCCGGCTCCGTTCGGCCCGAGGAAGCCATAGACGGAACCGGTGGGGACGGCGAGGTCGAGGTCGACGGCACCGACGCCGGGCGTGTGCTCGTAGGTGAGCGCCTCGGAGCGGATGGCGAGCTCGACCACGTTCGGACCTTACGCCCGGTCGACCGGCCGCCGCCCGGGACCAACGTCCCGTGTCGTGAGAACGACGCGGGCTTCGTCGGACCCGCACCGCACCGGGGATTACATTCGCGGCGTGACCGAACGCCACAT
This sequence comes from Acidimicrobiales bacterium, assembly GCA_020631315.1. The sequence continues at coordinate 1,105 of JAHDHM010000352.1, read as the reverse complement.
CCGGGACTTCTCGATGGACTTCTTCTCGCTCGAGGGGAAGCGGGCCATCGTCACGGGCGGCAACCGCGGGCTCGGCCAGGCGTACGCCGTGGCCATGGCCAAGGCCGGTGCTGATCTCTACATCCCCACGGTCGCCGCCGACGACGGCACCACGACCGAGATGATCGAGGCCGAGGGCCGCCGCTGCGAGATCGTCACCGCAGACCTGACCGCAGCCTGGGTACCCACCGAGGTCGTCCAGGGCTGCGTCGACACGCTCGGCGGCGTCGACATCGTGGTCAACAACGCCGGCATCGGCATCAACGTCGAGGACGTCCGCGAGTTCGACCGGTCCAAGTGGGACCCGATGGTGGCGGTCAACCTCACGGCGGCGTTCGAGATGAGTCACGCCGTGTCGTCGATCTTCATCGAGCAGGGCAGCGGCAAGATCATCAACGTCTGCTCGATGTTCTCGTTCCTCGGCGGCCAACGCTCCCCCGCCTACGCCGCCACGAAGCACGGCATCGCCGGCCTCACCAAGGCCTATGCCGATGAGCTCGGCCCGTTCGGCGCCCAGGTGAACGGCATCGCTCCCGGCTACTTCGCCACCGAGCTCACCGCCGAGACGCGTGCGAACCCGGAGTACGACAAGGCCGTGCTCGACCACATCCCCGCCGGCGAGTGGGGCCAGGTCCAGGACCTCATGGGCGCCTGCGTGTTCCTCGCGTCGCCCGCCTCGAACTACGTCAACGGCCACGTCCTCGCCGTCGACGGCGGCTACCTCGTCCGGTAGCCCGCACATCGAACGCTGGTCTGCGTCACTGGACGAAGACCAACCGATCGACGAGCACCTCGATCACATGGTCGACGTCGCCGAGCGGCAGCGCATCCGGCAGGGTCAGGACGTTCAGGATCAGCCCGCCGATCGCTAGGTGCAGCAGGACGATCTCCTCTGCCCCGCCGGCGAGCCCGGCGCGCTCGTGGAACGCCAGGTCGAACTCGAACGCCTCACGCACCACCCGAGTCAGCGGGTCCAGCAGCTCGGGTCGGCGTGTCGATTCGATCCGGAGCTCGATGAGGGCCAGTTGCAGCTGGGGCTCGGCTCGAACGCGCCCGACGAGCTGCT
>JAHDHM010000351.1:3507-4100 GCA_020631315.1 Acidimicrobiales bacterium | reverse complement strand
CGCCAGGGTCGCCTCCGCCACCGGACCCGCCGACGACGATCGTCTCGCTTCCCGACACTCCGAGCCCCCCAATCGCCCCGACCACGGCGTTCCTACCACGTCACCGGGTCCGCCGTCGACAGGCGCTGCGGGGCCGGCGGGCGGCCGTGCCCGCTCAGCCGATGACGACCCGCGCCATCGCCCCGACGGCCGCCAACGCACACACCAGCAACACCACCTTGCGCAGCCGCTGATCGAACCACGGGATCACGAAGCGGGCGCAGGACGCACCGACCAGAGCGAACGGCACCAACGCCAGGCCCGTGCGCACGTCGTCGCCCGTCATGTTGCCCGTCGCCACCAGCACCGCGAAGCCGACCGGGACACCCGTGAGCGACAGGACGCTGATCGTGCCCCTCATCGCGTCGCCGTCGACACGCTGATACAGCAGCCCCATCGGCGGTCCACCGATGCTCGTCGTGACACCGAACAACGACGACACGAAGCCGCCCGCCACGAGCGCAGATCGCGTGCGGTCCACCTCAGGCGCCCACACGCTCAGCAACACAGCGAGCAGCACGACCGAGCCGGCCGCCAGCGTGATGGCCGTCCGG
>JAHDHM010000351.1:0-3497 GCA_020631315.1 Acidimicrobiales bacterium | reverse complement strand
CACGCCGGCGAGCAGGCCGACGGGCCGCCCCGCCACGAACCACCCGACCTCGCTCCAGGCCGCACGGCCGCGGTTTCGCCAGGCGATGAAGACGGTGTTGAACACCCCGACGATCATCAGGCTCTGGGGCAGCAGCTCCGGCTCGACGAGCACCAGCACGGGGAACGCGAGGATCACGGCGCCGAAGCCGATGGTGCCCTGCAGCACGGAGCCCGCCATCACCGCCGCGACGACGGCCACGAACTCCCAGCCCTCGATCAGCACCGGCGCGACTGTACGACGTGGAAACATGAGCGCTGTGACCGATTCGTTCAGGGCGACCGTGTTCCAGACGCCGACGGTCGACCGACTCGAGGTCCTCGCCGACGTGATCATCGACGTCGACGACGGCGTCGTGACCTCGGTCGACGCTGCCGACACCGTGACCGACGAGCGTCGCCGAGCAGCTCGTGATCTCGGCGACGATGTCGTGCTGCTCCCGGGCCTCGTGGACACGCACATCCACGCACCCCAGTGGCCGCAGCTCGGGACCGGGCTGGACCTGCCACTCGATCGGTGTCGAGCACACGTTCCCTCTCGAGGCCCGCTACGACGATCTCGAGTTCGCGCAGATGGTGTGGGACGACATGGTGCCGACGTTGCTCGCCCACGGCACGACGACCGCCGTCTACTTCGGACCGCGCGATCTCGCGGCGACGACACTGCTCGGCCGGGCCTGTGCTCAGCACGGCCAGCGAGCGTTCGTCGGCCGGACGGCCATGGACCATCCCGAGGGAACTCCGGACTGGTATCGGGATCCCTCGCCGACGGAGGCGATCGACGCGAGCCGCGCCTCGGTCCACGAGATCAACGCGCTCGGCTCGTCACTGGTACGTCCGATCGTCACCCCGAGGTTCATCCCGGCGTGCACGGACGAGGCGCTGCACGGACTGGCCGAGGTGGCACGCGAGACCGACACCCGGATCCAGACCCACTGCTCCGAGGGTGACTGGGAACACGGCCATGTGCTCGAACGGTGCGGCGTCGTCGACACCGTGGCCCTCGACCGCTTCGGGCTGCTCCGACCCGCCACGGTCCTCGCTCACGGCAACTTCATGAGCGACGACGACCTGACGCTCGCTCGGGACCGTTCGGCGGGCGTCGCTCACTGTCCACTGTCGAACAGCTACTTCGCGAACGCCGTGTTCCCTGCACGGCGAGCGCTCGAGATCGGGACACCGGTGGGGCTCGGCACCGACATCGCCGGAGGTCCGAGCGCCAGCCTGTTCCACCAGATCGCTCACTCCGTCACCGTCAGTCGGCACCTCGAAGACGGCAACGATCCGCGACTCGCACCGGACGAACGAGGTCGGCCCGACAGTCGCATCGACATCGTGCGTGCGTTCTGGATGGCGACGATGGGCGGCGCAGGCCTCCTCGGCATCCCGGTCGGCCTGATCGCTCCGGGGCGACGCTTCGACGCGGTTGCCGTGCGGACGGGGGACGGTGGCTCGACGACGAACCACGCGTCGGCACTGCGACACCATCCCGAGATCGACGACGAGGCCCGCAGGTTCGAGAAGCTCCTGCGACTGACGACCCCGGCCGACATCACCGGCGTCTGGGTCGACGGCCGGCAGGTGATCGGCGCATCGAGGTGATCCGAACTGTCCTGCGTCTCATCGCGGCCGCGACCTTCTCGTTCGTCCTCGCCGCCCCGTGACGCGCCCGACGATCGGTGAATCGATCGACCATGTCGTCGGACGGGTCACCGCCGGCGTGGTCGACTGGCTCCTCAGGGGAATCCTCGCGGCACCGTTCGTGATCTCGCCGCTCGGACGCTTCGCCGACGGCGAGCAGACCGGCGCCGACATCGTCGCCGTGCAGCTCGTGTTCGGCGTGGTGTTCGTCGCCATGGGAGCGATGCAGGGCCGACTCGGCTGGACCCCGGGACGATGGCTCGTCCGCCACCGCGTCGTCGCGCAAGACCGGACGGACGACGAGCCGACGCCCCCCGGTGTGCGGACCGGCATCGTCAGGACCGTTCCGTCACTGATCGCATTGCTGTTCTTGTGGGCCGGGCCGATCTCGATCGTCCTCGCCGTGGCGAACCTGGCCTACATCGTCTGGGACCCGGAGAACCGGAGCGTGCACGACCGCACGGCGAACACGCTCGTGGTCACTGTGCGTCGCTGAACCACGAACGCATCGACGCTCAGTCGGGCTGAGGAACGCCGCCCATCTCGTCGAAGTACGTCGCCGGGCCGGGAAAGCAGAACAGGAAGCCCTGGGCGTACTCGACGCCGAGGTCGACCAGTGCGGCGAGCTGTTCGAGATCCTCGACGCCCTCGGCCACCACCTTCATGCCGAGCGATCTCGCGAGCTCGACCATCGCCCGCATCACCGCTCGGTCACGATCCGAGCCGGCGAGATCGGACACGAACGACCGGTCGATCTTCAGCGTGTCGGCCTGCAGGTCCTTCAGGTAGGTCATCGAGCTGTAGCCGGTGCCGAAGTCGTCGATGGCGACTCGGTAGCCGAGCGAACGGATGGCGGCCACGCGTTCCACCGCCCTCTGTGGGTCGTTCATGGTCGCCGTCTCGGTGATCTCGAGCTGGAGCAGGGTCGGGTCCACGTCACAGGGCAACTGCTCCAGGAACGGCAGCAGTCCGTCCCATGCGAACTGTCGAGCGGACAGATTGAGCGACATGAACAGTGGTTCGACACGGTGCTCGTTCCATGCGGCGAGTTGTCGAACACCGGCTTGCGCGACCCACCGACCGAGATCGACGATGCGGCCGTTCTCCTCGGCGAGAGGGATGAACGTGTCCGGGCCGATCGACCCGAGGCGCGGATGCTCCCAACGCAACAACGCTTCGTGGCCCTGAACCTCGCCCGTCGTGGCGTCGACGATCGGCTGGAACTGGGCGGCGATCTCCTCCCGGTCCAGCGCGTGGTGTAGCTCCTGTTCGATCTCCATCTGGGACAGACGGACCATGAGCAGGCTCGGGTCGTACACACGGCGGGTTCCCCGCCCGGCCGCCACAGCGAGTGCGACCGCGATCTCGGCTTGACGCACGACCATCTCGGCGGTGACCGCCGCAGCGCCCGAGACGGCGGATCCGGCGTTGGCACCGATCACGACCTGGCGGCCCGAGACCCAGAAGGGTCGTCCGAGCGACTCGAACACGGCGTCGATCAGTTCGTCGACCCGCTGGTCGTCGTTGATCACGCAACAGAACTCGACCGGGCCGATCCGAGCGAGCATCTCACCGGAGTGCAGTGAGGACTGCAGGCGGTCGGCGACGGCGACCAGCAGACGGTCACCGTCGTCGTGTCCGTAGTTCGTGTTCACCTCACCCACACCGTCGAGGGCGACGGCAACGACGGCGACCGATCTCCGCCGGCCGCCCTGCGGCGTCGCGGCGAGTCGCCGTTCGATCTCCTCTGCTGCCGCAGCACGATTCGGGAGCCCACACACCGGATCGACGTACGCAGCACGACGAAGATCGGCCTCG
>JAHDHM010000350.1 GCA_020631315.1 Acidimicrobiales bacterium | reverse complement strand
GGGCGGGCAAGTCGTCGGGCGCGAGCCTGCCGGCGACCGGGTTCCTCGGCCGGCTGTGCGACCAGCTCGACGAGGGCCAGCCGGTGACCGGCGTGTCGCTCGGGTCCGGGGCGACGCCGGCGCTGCTCACCGCGAAGGCGACGACGCTGGGAATGACCGACCCGGACGCCTCGTGGTTCCTCCGCCACAACGAAGACCCGTGGTTCAGTTCGCTGCGCAGCGGCCTGCACGACATGGCCGTTCCGGGGGCGGGCGACGCGGTGCCGCTCCTGGCGGCCCGCAGCGGTCTGGGCGACACGCTGGCCTTCGCCGACTCGTTGAGCGAGATCGAGATGCAGAACGTGTGGGACAACTACCCCGGTTCCGACATCGGGCGGCAGTTCGGCCTGGCGTCGGAGTTGATCCAGCAGGACGCCGGGCTTCGGGTCATCCATCTGTCGATCGGCAGCTTCGACACCCACTCGGACCAGCGCGGCGACCACGACTATCTCCTCATGGAGTTGAGCGAGGCGATGGCGACCTTCCTGGCCGACATCGGCGAGCGCGGTCTGGCCGACAAGACGCTGGTGTGCACGACGAGCGAGTTCGGCCGTCGACTGCCCGCCAACGGCGGGGGCACCGACCACGGTGCGGCGTCGATGGCGTTCCTGGCGGGTCCGGTCAACGCCGGCGTACACGGCGAGGCACCCTCGTTGACCAAGCTCGACGACGACAACCTGGTTGCCACGGTGGACTTCGAGAACTACTACGCCACGTTGGCCGAGCAGTGGTTCGGCATTCCGTCGTCCGAGGTGCTCGAGAGTGCCGCGCCTGCGATCGACGGGCTGCTCACCACCTGACCCCGCGGGCGGCCAGACTGGAGGCATGCGTCGCACCACCGCATCCCGCGCCGTGGGGGCCATCCTCACCGCCGCGCTCGTCATCGCCGCCTGTGCCTCCGCGCCGGACGAGCCCGATCCCACCGACGCCGCGCCGGCCACCTCCGCGGTGGCCAACCCCGGCAGCGAGGCGGCGGACTCGACGACGGCACCGGCGGAGGACTCGACGACCACCAGCGCTGCACCTGTCGAGGCCGACCCGGTCGACGGCGGCGAGACGGTGGACGACCCCTACTACCCCACCATCGGGAACACGGGCTACGACGTCGTCAACTACGAGCTGGCGCTGAACGTGATGGTCGAAGGCAACGACGTGATGGACGCCACCGCCACCATCGACCTCACACCGCTCACCGACCTCTCCCGCTTCAGCTTCGACCTCGTGGGCATGACCGTCGATGCGGTCACCGTCGACGGCGCGGAAGCCGCCTTCGAACAGACGACGGAGAAGCTGCGCATCTTCCCGAAGTCGCCGCTTCGCACCGGTACGCCCGCCACGGTGACCGTCGACTACTTCGGGAACCCCGACACGCTCGACTCGGGAACGCGGATCGGCCCCATCGGCTGGTACGACGCGGTCCGAGCCAGCGTCGCCGTGGGCGAACCCATGGGCGCCCGAACCTGGTTCCCCGTGAACGACCATCCGACCGACAAAGCCACGTACCGCTTCGTGCTCAACGTGCCGACGGGCTTCGTCGGTGTCGCCAACGGCGAGCTGCGCGAGACGATCGAGCTGGAGGACGAGACGATCACGGTCTGGGAGATGCGACAGCCGATGGCGTCGTACCTGGCCACCGTGGCGATCGGCGACTTCACGCTCCTCGACTCGGACGACGGCGCCGGCATCGACGTGTTCGATGCGGTGGCCACCAACGAGCTCGACGGCTTCGCCGGCGACTTCGACCAGACCGACGAGATGCTCGAGGTCTTCACCGAATTGTTCGGCCCGTACCCGTTCGACGGCTACGGCGCGCTCGTCGTGGATGCCGAGTTCGGCTTCGCCCTCGAGACCCAGGGACGGTCCCTGTTCAGCGGCCAACTCGTCGACGGTGACGGTTCGATCGAACGAATCGTCGCCCACGAGCTCGCCCATCAGTGGTTCGGCAACCACGTGTCGCCGGCGACCTGGCAGGACATCTGGTTGAACGAGGGATTCGCCAGCTACGCCGAAGATCTGTGGATCGAATTCGGGCGGGGCGGCTCGCTCGACCAGCTCGAACTCCGCCTCTTCAACCGGGCCGTCGACGCCGACAGGCCTGCGCCCGGCGACCCGGGCAGCGCCAACCTGTTCGCCCCGAGCGTCTACCGCCGCGGCGGAGCCACCATGCACGCCCTGCGGCTGAAGGTCGGCGACGACGTGTTCTTCGAGGTGCTGCGCGAATGGGTCGTGCGCTTCGGCGGCGGCACCGCCAGCACGGCCGACTTCATCGAGCTGTCCGAAGAACTGTCGGGTCAGGAACTCGACGACTTCTTCCGCGACTGGCTCAGCGACGGGCCGCTACCGGCGTTCGATCGTTAACCGGCCGCCGAGCCGGCCACACCCGCTCGGCCAGCGCCAGCACGACGAGTGCACTCATGACACCGAGACTGTTGGCGGAGAGATCGTGCGCTTGGGCGTTGCGCCCGGCCACGAACCAGCCCTGAAGGAACTCGACGAAGACCGAAGCCAGGAAAGCGCCAACCGCGATGTCGGTCAGCGAGCGGGACGAACGAAACGCAACCCCGGCACCGAGCGTGATGGCGCCCCAGCCGAGCAGGTGGGCGACCTCGTCGGCCGCCCAGGGAATGTCGCTGCGCTGGACGAGATCGCGGTCCACCCGCTGTTCGACCTCGCCGACCACTGCGGTGGCACCATCGGCCGCCTCACCGACGACACCGAGCCCGCCCGACGACAGGCTCAGCCAGCCGACGACGACCACAACAAGCGTGGAGAGCAGAACGGTCGACACACGGCGCATTCCGACGACCATACCGGTGCCGACGAACGCACTGGACGCGGGCGCTCATGCGGCGGCCGAGTGCCAGACGAGGTCGTCCTTGTCGGTCAGTACGGCGATCTCGGCCACGAGATCGTCCCAGACGAGGCGCTCGGCGGCGGAGACGAAACGGAAGTCCTCGGCGTCGACGCCGAGCTCGATTGCGGTGGCCATGGTGGTGATGCGGGCGGGGGAAACGATGTCCATGCCCACATCATGACGAGGGGGTCTGACAGTGAACCGGCACGGGCTTCGCCCTGGTGCCGGTTCTTTGCGTTTCGCTCTGGGCCGAGCGCCGCTTTCGTTCGGCGAAACGACCGCGCCACCAGGTTCCGTGCGCGAAACGTCGAACGCGTGAGGCCGACCGTCACGTCCCGGGGCTGTGCGGGGCCGGGTACGGTGCGGCATGCGCGAATTTTCTAATCGGATCACTTCTTCGCTTGGGATCGAGGTGCCGATCATCCAGGCACCCATGGGATGGATCGCCCGGTCGCAGCTGGCGTCGGCCGTGTCGAACGCCGGCGGACTCGGGATCATCGAGACGTCGTCGGGTGAGCTGGACGCGATTCGCGAAGAGATCCGCAGGATGCGGGATCTCACCGACAAGCCGTTCGGGGTGAACATCGCGCAGGCCTTCGTGCGCGACCCCGACATCGTGCAGTTCGTGATCGACCAGGGCGTGCGGTTCGTGACCACGTCGGCGGGCAACCCGCAGGCCTACACGTCCACACTCAAGGAGGCCGGGCTGACCGTCTACCACGTGGTGCCCACGTTGAAGGGGGCGATGAAGGCGGTCGAGGCCGGCGTCGACGGGCTGGTCGTGGAAGGGGGCGAGGGCGGTGGATTCAAGAACCCGGATCCGGTGGCGAGCATGGTGCTGTTGCCACTGATCCGATCGAAGGTGGACGTGCCGATCGTCGCCGCCGGCGGCATCGTCGACGGCCGCAGCATGGCGGCGGCGTTCTCGCTCGGCGCCGAGGCGGTGCAGATGGGGACGCGCATGGTGTCGGCGGCGGAGAGCCCGGTGCACGACAACTGGAAGCAGGCGATCGTAGACGGCGCCGAGACGGACACGCTGTTCCTCAACCAGCGGCACTCCCCCGCGCTGCGGGCGATCCGCACGGAGCGGAGCGAGGGGCTTCGCTTCGCCGAGCACAACGTGTTCGGCGACTTCGGCGATCCGCAGTCGCTGTATTTCGGTGGCGACATGAATGGCGCCATCGCGCTGAGCGGCCAGGTGCAGGGGCGC
>JAHDHM010000349.1 GCA_020631315.1 Acidimicrobiales bacterium | reverse complement strand
CGACGTGCGCGAGCACGCCGGCAACATCCTCGGTCTCGACATCCGTGGCCACATCGTCCAGCGCGTCTGGATCGAGAAGGCCTCGGACATCGCCGAGGAGTACTACGCCAGCTTCACGCTCGACCGCAGCGCCAAGAAGCACCTCGGCATGCTGTCCGCCGAGGGTGGTGTCGAGATCGAGGCCGTGGCCGAGGCCAACCCGGACGCCATCGCCAAGATCTGGATCGACCCGGTCGACGGTCTCAGCGAGTCCGCCGCCCGTGCGTGGGTCGAGGCTGCGAACCTCAACCCGGAGGCCACCGACGGCGCCGTCGACATCCTCCTGAAGCTCTACCGGGCCTACACCGAGGGCGACGCCGATCTCGTCGAGATCAACCCCCTCATCTTCACCCCGGACAAGCGCGTGCACGTGCTCGACGCCAAGGTGACCCTCGACGGCAACTCCGAGTTCCGTCACGAGGACTACGCCCAGTACGACGAGACCCAGCCCCGCGACGAGCGTGAGGAAGCCGCTCACGCCAAGGGCCTGCAGTACGTCGGTCTCGACGGTTCGGTCGGCGTCATCGCCAACGGCGCCGGTCTGGCCATGTCGACGGTCGACGTGATCAACCAGGTCGGCGGTTCGCCGGCCAACTTCCTCGACATCGGCGGCGGCGCCAACGCCGACGTCATGGCGGGTGCGCTCGAGGTCATCAACAACGACCCGGCCGTGAAGTCGATCTTCATCAACATCTTCGGTGGCATCACCCGAGGTGAGGAGGTCGCCAACGGCATCATCGAGGCGATGCAGCGGGTCCAGCTGGACTCGCCGATCGTCATCCGGCTCGACGGCACCAACGCCGACGAGGGCCGCGAGATCCTGCAGCCGCACCTGAGCGATGCCCTGCAGATGGAAGCCACGATGCTGGACGCGGCCCGTCGTGCCGTCGAACTGGCGAGCTGAGGAGACGGTCCAATGAGCATCTTCGTCGACGAGAACACCAAGGTCGTCTACCAGGGCCTCACCGGTTCGCAGGGTCGCTACTACGGCCTGCTGAACCGTGAGTACGGCACCAACGTCGTGGCCGGCACGAACCCCAAGAAGGCGGGTACGGATGTCGAGGGCATCCCGATCTACGCCAACGTGGGCGAGGCCGTCGAGGCCACCGGCGCCAACGCCAGCTGCATCTTCATCCCTGCGCCGGGTGTCATGAACGCCGTGCTCGAGGCCGCCGAGGGTGGCGTCGAGTTCATCGTGGCCATCACCGAGGGCGTCCCCGCGCACGACGAGGCCTGGTTCTACAACAAGCTGCGTCGGGACTTCCCGCACGTGCAGCTGCTCGGCCCGAACTGCCCCGGCATCATCAGCCCCGGCAAGGCCAACATCGGCATCACCGCCGGCCACATCGCCAAGCCGGGTGGCCCGGTCGGCATCGTCAGCCGTTCCGGCACCCTGACCTACCAGGCGCTGTACGAGCTGAAGCAGAAGGACATCGGCGTCACCACGTGCGTCGGCATCGGTGGCGACCCGGTTCCGGGCACGTCGTTCATCGACTGCCTGCGTGCCTTCGAAGCCGACCCCGACACCAAGGCCGTCATGATGATCGGCGAGATCGGTGGTTCGGCCGAGGAAGAGGCCGCCGAGTTCATCAAGAACCACATGACCAAGCCGGTCAGCTCCTACATCGCCGGTGTCACGGCCCCTCCCGGGAAGAAGATGGGCCACGCCGGCGCCATCGTCTCCGGCGGCAAGGGCACGGCCCAGGCCAAGATGGAGGCGCTCGCCGACGCCGGTGTGAGGGTCGGCATGAACCCGACCGAGGCCGGTGACCTCATGGCCGAGATCGTCGCCGGTCTCTGAGCCACCTCATCTGAACAACCGACCGATGCCCGGGCCCGGTGCCCGGGCATCGTCGCGTCCGGGGTCGGACGGGACTCGGGCTCAGCCGAGCGGTGGTGTGGTTCGCCAGACGAGCTGGAGTGCCGGGCGGGGCGCGTCACCGTCGTTGCGGGTGCCCGAATGCAGCAGGTGCCCGGAGAACACGAAGGCCGTGCCGGCCGGACCGGTGAGGCGGATCTCGTCGGGGTGCGGGTCGAGGGAAGCCGGGTTCCGTTGGAGGTCGGGTCGTCGATGGCTGCCCGGCACGACTCTGGTCGGTCCGTTGCCGTCGCCGAGGTCGCACAGGGCGACGATGGCGGTCGCGACCCGGGTGGGCTCGCCGGCCGCGAGCGGCACGTCGTCGGTGTGCAGACGTTGCTCGCCGAAGCCTGGTCGTGGCGAGCGGAGTCCGGCTTGGTCGAGGCGGGCGTGTTCGCCGAGGATCTGTTCGACGATCGACACGAGGCGGGTGTGTCGGGTCACTTCGGCGACGGCTCGGATTCGGTCGTCGAGGCCACGGAGATGTCGGGTGCCGCCGTGCGGCGCGTCGTCAGGGCGCCGGTCCGCCGGATCGAGCTCAGCGAGGCGGTCGCACTCGAGCAGCACCGCGTCGATCTCGTTGCGCTCGAGCAGACCGGGGAGCGCCGTCCAGCCGGCTTCGTCGTCGTACCGCTCGGGCGATCGGACCATGCCCCGAACGTAGCGATGTGGACGGTGGCGCGATCGGCGAATTGGGGTGTGTCGTCTGGACGTTCGTCCGGCCATTCGTGGTGTCGTGGGTGGATAGGGTCGACGCCATGCGTGCGCTGCTGTCCGTCTACGACAAGACCGGGATCGTCGAACTGGCGACCTCACTGAACGAGCTGGGCTGGGAACTCGTCAGCTCGGGGGGCACCAAGGCGGCGTTGGCCGACGCCGGTCTGCCGGTGATGTCGGTCGAAGAGGTGACCGGCTCGCCCGAGATGCTCGACGGACGCGTGAAGACGCTGCACCCGGCGATCCACGGCGGCATCCTCGCCGACCGCTCGAAGCCCGAGCACATGGCGCGCATCGACGAGCTGGACATCGCGGCCATCGATCTCGTCGTCGTGAACCTCTATCCGTTCCGCTCCGATCCGTCGGTCGAGCTGATCGACATCGGCGGCCCGACCATGGTGCGGGCGTCGGCGAAGAACCACGACGCCGTCGGCATCGTCGTGAACCCCGCCGACTACGACGCTGTGGTCGCCGAGCTGCAGGCCGAGGGAGTCCTGTTGGCGGCGACCCGTCGACGACTCGCCCGCGATGCCTTCGCCCACACTGCTGCGTACGACGCTGCGATCGTGCGCTGGTTCGACGAGGACGAGCCGCTGCCGAACTCGCTGCACTTCGCGCTCGAGCGTGCCCAGGACCTTCGTTACGGCGAGAACCCGCATCAGCAGGGCGCCCGCTACCGCGACGTCGAGCAGACGTCGGGGTGGGACAGCGCCGTCCAGCACGGCGGCAAGGACCTCAGCTACCTGAACCTGTTCGACACCGAGGCTGCGTGGCGGCTGGCCCACTCGGTCGGCGACGATCCGGCCGTCGCCATCATCAAGCACGCCAACCCGTGTGGCGTCGCGGTCGCCGACACCATCTCCGAGGCCTACATCGCCGCCAACGCCTGCGACCCGACGTCGGCCTTCGGCGGCATCGTCGCCACCAACCGGATCGTCGACGTGGCCATGGCCGAGGCGCTCGCTCCGGTGTTCACCGAGGTCGTCATCGCCCCCGGCTACGAGACCGATGCTCGTGAGCTGTTGCTCGCGAAGAAGAACATGCGGGTCATGGAAGGCCCGCCTCCGGGTGATCTGCCGTGGCACATCCGCTCCATCGACGGCGGTTTCCTCGTCCAGGATCAGGACCGCCTGGTGTCGCCTCGCAGCGAATGGCGGGTGGTCACCCAGGCCCAGCCCACCGCCGAGCAGTGGGCCGACATCGAGCTGGCCTGGCAGGTCGGCGCCCAGGTGTCGTCGAACTGCATCGTGTTGGTGAAGGACCGTCAGGCCGTGGGCATCGGCGCCGGCCAGCAGAGCCGTATCGACGCAGCTGCGATCGCCGCACAGAAGGCCGACGGCCGTGCCGTCGGTGGTGCTGCTGCGAGCGATGCGTTCTTCCCGTTCCGCGACGGTCTCGACGCCGTTGCCGCCGCAGGCGTGGCGTGCGTGATCCAGCCCGGCGGTTCGATGCGCGACAACGAGGTCATCGCTGCGGCCGACGAGCAGGGCCT
>JAHDHM010000348.1 GCA_020631315.1 Acidimicrobiales bacterium | reverse complement strand
CGGGGTCGCCGTCCTTGGGGACGAGTTCGATCCACACGTGGCCCTCGGCGAGGCCGAGCGCTGCCTCGAGTGACTCGGTCAGGCGCTGCTCGACACCCTCACGCAGGACCAGGCGGTCGACGATGACCTCGATGTCGTGGTTGACGTAGCGATCGAGACGGACCTCTTCGGTCCCGATCTCGATGATCTCGCCGTCGACTCGGGCTCGCGGATAGCCCTGCGACGCGAGGTCGGCCAGCAGCGTGTGGTACTCGCCCTTGCGACCCCGCACGACCGGTGCGAGGACCTGGAAGCGGCTGCCCTCCTCGAGGGTCAGGATGCGGTCGACGATCTGCTGCGTCGTCTGACGCTTGACCACCTCGCCGGTCTCGGGATCGTGCTGGACCCCGATCCGTGCGAACAGCAGCCGGAGGTAGTCGTAGACCTCGGTGATGGTGCCGACGGTCGAGCGCGGGTTGCGGCTGGCCGTCTTCTGGTCGATCGAGATCGCCGGGGACAGCCCCTCGAGGAAGTCGACGTCGGGCTTGTCCATCTGCCCGAGGAACTGCCGGGCGTACGCCGACAGTGACTCGACGTAGCGCCGCTGCCCTTCGGCGTAGATGGTGTCGAAGGCCAGCGAGCTCTTGCCGCTGCCCGACAGGCCGGTGAACGCGATCAGGCGGTCCCGCGGGAGCTCGAGATCGACGTTCTTGAGGTTGTGTTCGCGTGCACCGCGTACGACGAGCTTGTCACCCACGGTGGGTCACCCTATCGGCGCTCGGCCCCGGGAACACGCGTTCGACACGCATTCGCGGGGCCGTCGACCGATGAAGTCGCCAGCGGTCAGTCGCGGACGACGACCGTGGAGCAGATCTTGTCGTGGAACGTCTGGTTCTTGCTGTCCCAGAGCGGCCAGAAGTAGCCGAGCAGGAGCGGGATCGCCGACAGGATCGCGGCGAAGTAACGACCCAGTGCGAGGCCGTAGCCGATCGGTGCCGGACTGCCGTCACGCACGACGCGGACGTTCAGCGCCTTCTTGCCGAGCGTCTGACCGGTCGACCCGATGAAGTAGACGCTGTAGGCGATGGGTGCGAGGAAGCCGAAGATCTGCACGCCGATGATGGCGTCGATGATGCCGGCGGGGATGCTCACGATCAGGCCGTCGAGGATGATCGCGAACAGACGCGGCCACCAGCCGGCGTAGTCGCGTCCGACCGGTGCGTTGAACTGCGGCGCTCCGTAGCTCGGTGGTGGCGGTGGCAGATCCGACATGTGGTCCCCCGTGTGGTCCCTGCGCCGGGCCCGCCCCGACGACGCGGGTCAACCTAGTTGGTCGACGTCGACCAGTTCGTGATCAGCTCACCGGCTGTCGCGTAGCTCTCGTTTCAGGTCCTTGATCTCGTCGCGCAGGCGAGCGGCGTACTCGAACCGCAGGTCGGCGGCGGCCTCGGCCATCTCGGCTTCGAGGGTCTGGATGAGGCGAGACAGCTCGTCGGTCGGTAGCTCGGCGAGATCGCGCTTGGCCCGATCGGCCCGGTTCGTCGACAGCTTCTCGGGCACGGGCGCACCCTCGTCCTCGCTGCCACGCAGCAACGACAGGATGTCGCTGACCGCCTTGCGCACCGTCTGCGGTTCGATGCCGTGCTCTTCGTTGTAGGCCTGCTGCAGCCCGCGCCGTCGGTTGGTCTCCGAGATGGCTCGCTGCATCGAGTCGGTGACCTTGTCGGCGTACATGATGACCGCACCGTCGACGTTTCGGGCCGCACGGCCGATCATCTGGATCAGCGACGTCTCGGAGCGCAGGAAGCCCTCCTTGTCGGCGTCGAGGATGGCGACCAGCGACACCTCGGGGAGGTCGAGGCCCTCTCGCAGCAGGTTGATGCCGACCAGCACGTCGAACTCGCCGAGGCGCAGGTCGCGGAGGATCTCGATGCGCTCGATCGTGTCGATCTCGCTGTGCAGGTAGCGAACCCGCACCCCGAGCTCGAGCAGGTAGTCGGTGAGGTCCTCCGACATCTTCTTCGTGAGCGTGGTGACGAGCACCCGCCCGCCCGCCGACACGTTGGTGTTGATCTGCTCGAGCAGATCGTCGATCTGGCCCTTGGTCGGCTTGACCACGACCTCGGGGTCGACCAGACCCGTGGGCCGAACGATCTGCTCCGCGACCTGCGACGACATCTGCAGCTCGTAGTCACCCGGCGTGGCCGACAGGAACACGCACTGGTTGATGCGCTCGAGCGTCTCCTCGAACCGCAGCGGTCGGTTGTCCTTCGCTGACGGCAGGCGGAAGCCGTGGTCGACGAGGGTGTCCTTGCGGGAGCGGTCGCCGGCGAACTGGCCGTGGAGCTGTGGCACCGCCACATGGCTCTCGTCGATGACGAGCAGGTAGTCGTCGGGGAAGAAGTCGAGCAGCGTGAACGGCGGTTCGTCGTAGACGCGGCCGTCGAGGTGCATCGAGTAGTTCTCGATGCCGTTGCAGTAGCCGACCTCCTGCATCATCTCGAGGTCGTACTCAGTGCGCATGCGCAGGCGCTGGGCCTCGAGCAGCTTGTTCTCGGACTCGAACTTCTGGAGCTGGTCCCGCAGCTCGACCTCGATGCCGGCGACGGCCGACGCCAGCCGATCCTCCGACGTCGTGTAGTGCGTCGCAGGGAAGACGGTCAGTTCGTTGAGCTCACCCAGCCGCTCCCCCGTCAGGGTGTCGACCTTCGTGATGCGCTCGATGTCGTCGCCGAACAGCTCGATGCGGACGGCGAACTCCTCGTAGGCGGGGTGCAGCTCGATGGTGTCGCCCCGCACCCGGAACTTGCCCCGGACCAGGTTCATGTCGTTGCGCTCGTACTGCATGTCGACGAGCTGGCGCAGGATCTCGCGCTGGTCCATCTGGGCACCCAGACGCAGATAGAGCATGTTGCGCCGGTACTGCTCAGGCGAACCGAGGCCGTAGATGGCCGACACGGACGCCACCACGATGACGTCGCGGCGGGTCAACAGCGCAGCGGTGGCCGAGTGCCGCAGGCGGTCGATCTCGTCGTTCACCGACGAGTCCTTCTCGATGTACGTGTCGCTCGAAGGCATGTAGGCCTCGGGCTGGTAGTAGTCGTAGTAGCTGACGAAGTACTCGACCCGGTTCTCGGGGAAGAACTCCTTGAACTCGTTCGCCAGCTGCGCCGCCAGGGACTTGTTCGGTGCGAGCACGAGCGTGGGTCGCTGGGCGGCTTCGATGGTCCAGGCGATCGTGGCGCTCTTGCCCGAACCGGTGATGCCGAGCAGGGTCTGGAACTTCTCGCCGTTCGCGATGCCGTCCGCCAGGGTGGCGATGGCCTTCGGCTGGTCACCGGCGGGCTGGAACTCCGAATGGACCTTGAACGGAGGCGAGTGACCGTCCTCGCCGATCGCGATCACCTGCGACGGGTCGTTCGGCTCGAAACCGAGCACGTTCGACTGGGGTGAGGGCTGTACATCGACCACGAGAGCAGCTTACGGAGAGGGTGGGACAGCCGACTCGTCCCAGCGAGCACAGCTGCCACGCGGCAGGTCCGCGGAGAATTCTCGAACCGTCGTGCACGTCGCGACGAACTCTGGTTATCCTCCGGCTGACCCTGCCCCCAGGAACCACCCGAAGGCGCCCGACATGGCCGACGACATCGACGACATCCCCGAAGAGGATCTCGAGGACGAGTCCCTCGACGGCGACGACGATCTCGATCTCGACGACGACCTCGACGACGATCTCGGCGACGACGACGGGGACGACGACGTCGAGACCGACGACGAGGACGACCTCGCCGAGGACGGCCCGTCCAAGGCCGCCCGTCCCGGCTCCGACGATGACGACGACGAAGACGAGGACGACGTCGAGGCCGACCTCGACGAGATCCTGAAGGAACGTCTCGCCGCCGACGACGACGATGACGACGAGGACGACGAGGACGAAGTCGTCGTCGTCACCAAGAGCAAGGGCAAGAAGACCCCTGCCAAGAAGGCCGCGAGCGACGACGACGAGCCCGAGGGCCGCCAGGACGATGAGCACGTGTGCACCATGTGCTTCATGCTCATCCGAGAGACCCAGCTCGGCCCCGTGAGCGCCCGCAGCTGCCCGTCCGGCGAGCTCGAGTCCGACTGCCCGGCGATCGCCTACTTCGAC
>JAHDHM010000347.1 GCA_020631315.1 Acidimicrobiales bacterium | reverse complement strand
ATGCGTTCGAGCGCTTCGCCGACCTCAGCAGGCTCTCCCGCAGGCAGACGCACCGTTCGCTGGTGAAGGGCGAGCATCGGCGCCGGCTGGCCGTGCAACGCGAACACGTCGAGATCCTTGCGCCACGCCCAATGGCCCGACCAGACACTCGGGCAGGAGGCATCGTGGTCCATCAGCCCGAACGTGGGCACCCCAGTGTCGGGCTCGTCACCCAGCAGCGAGCTGAGGAAGTCGTCGCCGAGTCCGTCGAGGTCGAATGGCACGATGTCGCGCGAGCGGAACCGAACCGGACCGACACCGGTGGTGACGGTCAGGATGGGGCCATCTCGTTCGACGGTGAGCCGTCCGCGCAGCGCCTCTGCGTGGCGGAGTACGACGACGTCGATGTCGTCGCAGAACACGTCGGTCCGACTCGGCACCCACTCGCCACTCGGTGACACGTGCAGCGCGTAGAAGTTGCAGCCGTCGTCCCAACGCCACGGCTCGCCCGCGGCGATCTCCAGCCGAGGCTGACGGCCCGCCGAGATCCCCGCCTCGAAGATCCACTCGCCCACGAACTCCGGAGCACTGAAGTCGACGTCTGCGTCACCGGGCGATGACGCCCCCACGTCCACGCCCCGGTCGTCGGTTCCTGGCGCGGCGGCCTCGCCGGGGGCGTCTGCGTCGCCGTCGGTGCACGCGACGAGCAGGGCGACAACCGTCACCAGCATCGCCGGCCATGCGCGCTGCATCATCGCGAGGTGCCTTCGCCTTCGGCCAGCCACTCGGCGAGTGCCCGCTCACGCTCGCGGTCCTGCGACAGCGTGCGGATCACCTGGTCGGTGACTCGACGAACCGCGGCGGACCACTCGTGCGGTGGCCGCTCGGCATCGACGAACATGCCAGTGAGCACCGTGAGGACGTTCTCGACCCTCACCACTGCGAAGACGGTGCCCCGAGTCCGTGGGACATCTGATGATTCACCCTCAGGCGTGTGTTGGTGGACCCGAAGTGCAGCGACCGAGTGCAGCACCTCCGCATCCTTCGTCAGCTCGGGCAGCACGACGTCAACCCACTCATCTCGCTCGGCCTCGCAGTCGGCGAGCATCGCTTCGAGGCGCGCCAGAGCCGCATCCAGCTCATCGGTGTCGGATCCGAAGTGTGCGCTCCACTGATGGAGTCCCGCCAGACCTATGACCAGACCGTCGTTCTCAGAACCCCGGGCCTCTGCCTTCCACAACCAGTGAGCGGACCAGACCGAGGGGCACGACGCGTCCAACCCAGGAAGGTCGAACAGACGAGCGTGGGATGCGCTGCCGTCGCCCAGTGCTCGGACGAAGTCACGTCCGAGGCCGTCGGCGTCGAGTGGCACGATCTCGCGCGATCTGAAGCGCACCACACCGTCCTCGGTGTCCACGGTGAGCGTGGCACCGTCGCGGTCGGCCCCGACGCGCCGGTGGAGCTGTAGCGCCTCGGCTCCGGCGGACGGAGAGAGCCGGTCACATGGCTGATCCGGGATCCCGTGCTCCGGAATGCCGTGGAGGTGACAGCCGTCGTACCACCGCCAGAATCCCCCAGAGGAGATCGTCAACGTCGCCTGAACCTCGGCCCCGACCGTGGACTCGAAGACCCACTCACCAACCAGGTTCGTGTCGTCGAGGCTCGAAGGTCGCGTCACGTCGTTCGTGGTCGGGAGCCCGGCCACGTCCGTCCGCGCCGTCTCCGCTGCGGCCTCGGTCTCGGTCCCCGCGTCGGATGCTGTGCCGGAGCAGCCGGCGGCAGCGGCGACGGCCAGCATCGCCGTCCAGAACGAGCGCCGCTTCCACCTCATCACGCCAGTCTTGCGCAGGGCAGCCGCGGAGTTTCGTCGACCGGTGGAATACGGAACCGAAGAGGCGGCTTATACAGTGTCGTTAGGTATTCTTTACACACTACGTCGGAGGTCATCCATGTTCGGAGAAGTCATCAGGACCGAGCGCCTCACCCCCACCATGGTCCGCGTCGTACTCGGAGGCCACGGGCTCGACGAGTTCGAGCCGACACCGTTCACCGACCAGTACATCAACGCATCGTTCGTCCCGGCCGACGCGCCGCTGGCCGTTCCCTTCGACAACGACCTGGCCCGCTCGCTGCCCGACGAGCACCGGCCCCGCCCTCGCCGTTTCACCGTGCGACGCTGGGACGCCGAGCGCCGTGAGCTGACCATCGACTTCGTCGCCCACGGCGACGTCGGCTACGCCGGCGCATGGGCCCAGCGGGCGGCACCGGGCGATCGGCTCCAGTTCCGCGGCCCCGGCGGCGGCTACGCACCTCGTCCGGACGCCGACTGGCACCTGCTCGTCGGCGACGAGTCCGCGCTGCCGGCCATCGCGGCGAGCATCGAGGCGCTGCCGGCCGACGCCCGTTGCACCGCAGTCATCGTCGTCGACGACGCCGCTGGCGAGGTCTCGATCGACTCGGCCTGCGACGCCGAGATCATCTGGTGCCACCGCACCACCTCGTCCGAGCCCGAGCACGCGCTGCTCGAGGCAGTCCGCTCTCTCGACTGGCCCGGTGGCGACGTCGACGTGTTCCTCCACGGCGAGGCCGGCGAGGTGCGCGAGGTCCGGAAGTTCCTGGTCGCCGAGCGCGGGCTCGGCCCGAAGGCGGCCTCGATCTCGGCGTACTGGCGTCGCGACCACACCGACGAGGCCTGGCGAGCAGTCAAGCGGGAGTGGAACGCCGCCCAAGCACAGGACGCCTGAGCGGACCGACACCGCCGATCGCCACGAGCATCGACGAGGGCGGGAAGAACGGACGGCATTCGTAGGTTGTGTACGTCGAGGTCGTTGCATCTTGAACGACCTCGACCTCTTCCCCTCTCTCCCTTCGGAGCAACGATGTCCGCTGTCCTCGTCGGCTACGACGCCACCGACACCTCCACCACCGCAGTCCGCGAGGCAGCTGAGCTCGCGCGCAAGCTCGACCGGCCACTCGAGATCGTCATCGCCGTCGACGAGAAGCACGTCGGCAAGGGCCCACTCAACGCCTGGTCGGGTGACGAGCTGCACAAGTCGTTGAACGACCGACATCGCCGAATGGTCGAGCTCGCCCAGCAGCAGGCGTCGGCGATGGCCGCCGAACTGGGCGACCTCGACGTGGAGACGGTCGCCGCCATCGGCTCGCCGGCAGATGTGCTGGTCGAACGCGCCGAACACGTTGCTGCGTCGATGATCGTCGTCGGCAACCGCAACACCCAGGGCGCTCGACGGCTGCTCGGCAGCGTCGCCAGCGAGGTCGTGCACCGAGCGCCGTGCGCCGTGCACATCGCCAAGACCACCTGAGCTCTCCGCTCGGGGTCGAGGTTCAGCCGATGACCGACGCTCCCCTGCTGATGATCCACGGCGGCTTGGGCGAACCGATGGACGCCGAACGCTTCTGGTTCCGGCCGGGCGTCGTCGCCGATCTGGAAACTGCCGGCTTCGACGTTCGAGCGCCCGATCGGTCGACGAGCCCGGACTCCTGGTCCAGCTCCGCGGCCGAGATGGCCAGTCTCGTCGACGAGCCGGTGACGGTCATCGCCGCGTCGAACGGTTGCTCGGTGGGGCTCCGGCTGGCGATCGAGCATCCGACGCTCGTGCGACAGCTGCTCTTGCTGTGGCCGGCGACCGGTGACGACGCCGGGGTCGACTCCGTCGTTCCGCCCAGCGCTCGACATCTGTGCACCGCAACGCCGATCCGAGGCGTCGACGACGGGGAGCTCTCCCAGCTCGACCGCCCGGTCGCGGTGATGGCCTCGCTTCCGGCGAACCCGGTACATCCCCGTCGAACCGTCGATCGACTCCTGAGGTTGGTCAAACAAGCAGTCGAGATCAGGCCCGGTTGCCCGGAGCCACCGAGCCCCGCGTTCGGCGCCCATCGCGAGGAGTTCTCCAACGCACTCACCCGTTACCTTCGCTGAGCGCCAGGACGCGTCCCCGGACGCGTGGAATTCACGGAGTGTGCGGCCGAAGCGGACCCCGTCACGCACCGTGTACCCCTCCACGTCCAACCGTGGCGCGATCCGCAGCGCCGACGACAGGAACCGCTCCCCGATTCACACGATCCCGAAGGGCCGACACGATCCTCCTGACGGTGAACGACGGGCGTCAGGGAGCGCGCTCCGGCGGCGAGGACTCGTTCTCGGGGCCGCCGTCG
>JAHDHM010000346.1 GCA_020631315.1 Acidimicrobiales bacterium | reverse complement strand
GACACCCGGCGGGCTCAACGAACAGGTACTCCTGGCCACGCGTGACCACGGCATCTTCGCATCGATACGCGACGAGACCAACGCAATCCTCGAACGGGTTCGCTCCGCCTGAGCCCCACGACGGCCCGGCTACAGTCGGCTCCGTCACTGTGGAGGCACCCATGATCGTTCGCTCAATCGCCGACCTGAAAGCACAGGGTCGATACGCCGAGAAGCCCGGCGTCTGGACCAGTTCCCGCTACCTGCTGCGGGACGACGACGTCGGGTTCACGCTCACCCAAACGACCGTCGCCGCCGGCCAGACCCAGTTGATGGAGTACAAGAACCACATCGAGGCGAATCTGGTCATCGATGGTGAAGGCGTCGTCCTCGACACGGCGACCGGCACCGAGCATCCGCTCGGACCGGGAACCATGTACACCCTCGACAAACACGATCGCCACGAGCTCCGTGCAACCACGGACATGCGAATCGTGTGCGTGTTCACGCCCGCGCTCGTCGGCGGCGAGACGCACGACGACGATGGGTCCTATCCCATTCTCTGAACGGCACGTCTTCCGGAACCTCCGCGTTCGCTGAACAAACGGCCGAACCAGCGAGCTGCCGCGCTTGGCTGACCAAAGCCTGCAAGGCTGCCGTCATGGCCAACCCCGAGCTCGAACCCCGCATCGCCGTCTTTCTCGACTACGAGAACCTTGCGATCGGAGCGCGCGACAACCTCGGCGCGCCGTTCGACTTCGGCCCGGTGGCCGACGCACTCGCGGAACGAGGCCGGGTCATCCATCGAAAGGCGTACGCCGACTGGTCCTACTTCGACGCCGACCGCCGGATGCTCACCCGCCACCAGGTCGAGCTGGTGGACATTCCCCAGAAGATGGGCGGAAGCCGAAAGAACGCGGCGGACATCAAAATGGCAATCGATGCCATCGAACTCGCCCTCGATCGCACCTACCTGACGACCTTTGTCATCTGCACCGGCGACAGCGACCTCAGCCCGCTCGTCCAGAAGCTTCGGGAGCTGGACCGTCAGGTCATCGGGGTCGGTGTTCGCCAGTCCACCTCGAAGCTTCTGCCCCCGGCCTGCGACGAATTCATGTTCTACGACAACCTCGTCTCCGACGTCGACGACGAACCGAAGTCGAAGGGCAAGGGCGACGATGCGCCGAAGACGTCCGACCTGTCGCTCGTGACCAGCACGCTCGCCGGGCTTTCCTCGGCGTCGGGGACCGTCCGTTCCTCGAGCCTGAAACGTGCCCTGCTGCGCAAGGACCCCACGTTCTCCGAGGCCGAGCTCGGTTTCCGCAACTTCGGTGCGCTCCTCACGAGCCTTGCCGACCGCGGACTGGTCGAGTTGTCGGGCCAGGGCGATCCCGAGGTTGCGCTCAGCGGCACGAGCGGAGCGCAGATCGACGAGCTCCTGACGACGCTGTTGAAGGAGGACGGGCCGATTCCGCTCAGCGGGTTGAAGACGGCGCTGCGCAAACGAGACCCGGACTTCAGCGAACGCAACCTCGGCTACCGCAACTTCGGCAGCTTCGTCACCGCCGCAGAAGCACGCGGCGTCATTGCAATCTCCGGCAAGGACGACGGCCGTCTCGTCAAGACTCCGTCCAAGCGCCGGCGCCGCTGACCATCGGCTGCGTCGAAACGGGACCGACGGTTGGGCGCCACCGCTATCGGGTCGCGATGTCGGAGCCGGCGTGAAAGCCGTTCGTCCAGGCGTTCTGGAAGTTGAAGCCTCCGGTGATGCCGTCCACATCGATGACCTCGCCGGCGAAATAGAGGCCGGGAACCAGCTTGCTTTCCATGGTTCGGAAGTCGATCTCGTTGCGCGAAACCCCACCACACGTGGCGAATTCGGCCTTGTTGGTGCTCTTGCCAACGACGGTGAAGGCGGCCTCGGCGAGCTCGATCGCCAGCTTGTTCGCCTGCTTCCGGCCGAGCTCCGACCACGTCGTGCTGTCGGGAACGCCGGCGGCGGCAAGCATTCGCAGCCAGAGCCGCTTGGGGATGGCGGGAAAGGGAGAGCGGCTGGACAGCTGGCGCTTCGCGTCGGTCTGCCGCCGTTCGGCGATGGCCTCAGAGGGATCCTGCCCGGGCAGCCAGTTGACGAGAATGTTGAACGAGTAGTCCGTCGCCGCCAGTTCACGGGCGCCCCAGGCGGAAATCTTCAGGATCCCGGGCCCGCTCATGCCCCAGTGGGTGATGAGCACCGGCCCTCGGCTGCGGAGCTTGCTATTGACGATTCGGACCTCGGCATCGTCGACCGAGAGTCCGGCCAACCCGTCGATGCGGGCATCGTCGATCTTGAAGGTGAACAGCGATGGCGTTGCGGGCTGCAGCTCGTGGCCCAGGCGTTCGGCGAGCCTGGCTCCTGCGGCTGAACGGGTGCCGCCGGTGGCGATCATCACCGATCCTGCCGTGTAGGTGTTTCCGGCGTCGGTCTCGACGGTGAAACGGTCCCCGTCCTTGTCGATGGACGTCACCCCTTCAGACGTGCGAATGCTGACTCCCGAGGATTCGGCGGCCGCCAACAGCGTGTCGATGATGGTCTGTGAGCTGTCCGTGTCGGGGAACATCCGGCCATCGGCTTCGGTCTTGAGGCGGACGCCACGCTCGGAGAACCACTCGACGGTGTCGGCTGCTCCGAAGCGGTTGAATGGCCCGATGAGCGACTTCTCGCCGCGGGGATAGTTGCCGGAGAGCTCCCGCGGGTCGAAACACTCGTGGGTGACGTTGCATCGACCACCGCCGGAGATCTTCACCTTCTGCAGGAGGGTCGACGTCTTCTCCAGAACGAGCACCGATTTGGTGGAGTGCTCTGCGCAGGTGATTGCGGTGAAGAAGCCGGCGGCACCGCCGCCGACCACGACGAGGTCGATGAACATCACCGATCACTGTACGGAGATCAGCGGCAGGGGAGCCGCGACCGGGTGCGGTCGACGCGCACCCACGCGAATTCGCCCCGGCTCCTAGAGTCGAGCGATGGCATCGGACGTTCCGCCAACACCTCGTGTCGCCCTTGTGGTCGGGGCCGGTGGCCCAACGGGTGGGCCGTTCATCTGGGCCGCGCTCGATGCGCTCGAGGCTCGAACCGGCTGGACGGCTGCAGCGGCGTCGACGATCGTTGGCACGTCGGCCGGCGCGTTCGTGGCCGCTCGCATCGGCGAGCCGGTCGAACCGTCTCCCGGGGCGGTCGAGCAGCTGGTGGCGCTGCGCAACGGCCGGGCCTTCCAACCGACCATCCAGACCCGGATCGCCGCCACCGTGCGCTCGCTCGGCGGACGGGTGGTTGCCGCCATCGCTCCGATGGGGCGGCCACGAGCGGAGTATCTCGTGCCCGAGGGGCCCGTCCATCGCGGCGCGTCGGCTGTGACCGTCCGGAGGAGGACCGGCGCTCGCGTCCAGCACCGACTGCATAAGTCGGCTGATCCGACCGCCGTCGTTCGGGCGTCTGCGGCCATTCCGGGCGTGAACCAACCAATCGAGGTCGATGGGGCGTTGCACGTGGACGGCGCCGTCCATTCGGCAAACAATGTCGATCTGGTGGACCCGGCGACCCATCCGGTTTTGGTCGTCATATCGCCGATGGTTCCCCAGACCGGCGGTTCGCTGGTCAGCCGCTTCCATTGCGCTCAGCTGCGTCGCGAGCTGTCCCCATGGCTGCAAACGGGACGCACCGCGGTCGTCGTCATGCCGTCTCCAGAAGCCCACGCGGAGCGGCGCAACCGGGAGCTCTACGAAACAGAGGGCAGGCTCGCGGTCGAGCGCCTGACCTCGGCTGAACGATGACGTCGTGCGGCGTCGCCGCTGCGCCAGAGCGGGGCGCAGGCTAGGTTTGCGGCTTCGTGGATTCGCTCGAAGAACGACTTGGCGCCTGGGCGTCCGGCAGCACCGGCACAGAGGCCGCGGTTGAGCTGTTGATCGAGACCGGCTACTGGCTCGGGCGGACCGAGTTCCTCGACCGCGCGCTCACGACCACCGGGGAACTGGCGTGCGTCGACTGGTCGGCCGCGGCCGAAGTCGCCAACGAAGTGCAGTGTTCCCGAGGCGAACGCTTTTTGCTGCTGTTGGCCTGTTCGCTCGCCGACCCGGCGCAGACGGTCGCCATGTCGGAGATTTCGGCGCTCGATGGCCGCAACCTCCGGCGAGTGCTCGACGCACTCCAAACCG
>JAHDHM010000345.1 GCA_020631315.1 Acidimicrobiales bacterium | reverse complement strand
GCCGGCCAGTACGAGATCGGTTCGGTCGCCATGGCCAACGCCGGCCCGAACACCAACGGCAGCCAGTTCTTCCTCGTCAGCGGCGGCGCGGGCGTCGGCCTTCCCCCGCAGTACTCGCTGTTCGGTCAGATCACCGAAGGTCTCGACGTGCTCGACGCGATGCAGCAGGTGCAGACCGATCGCTCCGACCGTCCGCACGAGGACGTCGTCATCAACTCGGTCACGATCACCGAGTCGTGATCGTTCGGGGGCTCCGCGGTGCGGAGTCCCCTACGCCGCGAAGCTGACCTCGCCGGGCGTTGCCGCCCAGGCGCCGGCCTCGGCTTCGCGAACGATGGTTGCCGCGGCGATCTCCTCGACGGGGAGCGCCAGACCGATGCGCGCCTGCAGGCCGCTGGCCCGCAGGGACGCCGACATGCGTTCCGCCATCTGCGTTGCAGCCCGTGTAGTCGACACATTCTCGGCGCACAGGACGAAGCTGCCGTCAGGCGAGCTGGCGACCAGGTCGGTTGGTCGAAGCGCGCTCAACAGCTGGCGCGCAGCCTCCTTGCGGAGGGTCTCGTCGCGCGAGTCCTCCGGGCTCAGGAGCACGACGGCGACGGCCAACGGCCGCTGCTCGCCGACGAGCGCCTCGATGCGATCGATGGCGGCGGAGCGCTCGGGCAGGCCCGTGATGTGGTCGACCTCATGACGCTGCTGGGTGACCGAGTCGTCGTCGCTCATGATGATGCCGACCGCGCTCACCGGCTTCCCGGCCGAGTCGGTTGCCGTCTGGCCGCGCAACTGGAAGCGCAGCTCGCTCCCGGTGAGCCGAACCGAAATCGGCTGGTGCGTGTCGTCGGGGTTCGTGAACAGCGAGTTCCACCATGCGTCGACGAGTGCGCGGTCCTGCGGGTCGACCGAGTCGCGCCAGTCGTCACCGGGGACGCGGCGAAGCAACTGCACGAACGGAGGGTTGGACGTGATGATCGTGCCGGCGGCGTCGGCTTCGAATGCAGCGCTGGTCAGCACGCTGGTGAGGGCGGTCAAACGATCCATGAGCGGGTCCTATCCATTGAGGTCAGTCATCTTCTTCGACGAGGGTTGCGGCAACGAGGGCATCGACGAACGAGGGCGCTTCGGCGCAGATGCTGCTGCCGAGCGAGAGGTCGTCCACGATGGTGGTCTCTTGCGTGGCGATGTCCTGCAGCACCTCGATCGGGGTGTTGCGTGGGCCGATGTGCACGGCGATCGGGTCGCCCTGGCCGCTGACGACCACGACGGCTTCGCCCGCGGAGCTGAGCGGCTCGGTCGAGACGACGATGCCGTTCGTCTCGGGGTCCCGCGTCACCCAGAACGTCGGTTCGCCCTCGGGCGCGTCCACGAGCTTGAGATTTCGGTTGCTGGCGGCCGCGCTCGTCACGATGCCCACGCCGGAACCGTGCGTCGACAATCGGCCGGCGGTCTCGGAACCGATCCGGCTGCGGACGACAGCGATGTCGGCGCCCTGGAGCTCCGCGCCATCGAAGATCACGTTGTGCTCATCGATGAGCACACCCGGGGTGCGCCGATCATCGAGGGCTTCTTCCTTGCCGGTTTCGATCGCCGGGCAGTCGTACAGTTCGACGGTCACGAACACGGAGCTGAACTTGCCGAGCACCTCGTTCTCGGTCCACTGACGCGCCGGCGGCTCGGTCGTGGTGGTCGTCGGGCGAAGTGAGGTCGTCGTGGCGAAGGCGAGCTCGTCGGGCGGCACATCGACCGGTTCGCTCGTCAGGGTCCGATAGCCGAGCCAAGCAACGAAGGCGGCGAGCACGATCAGCGCGATGGCCGTCTTGCGACCGGGGTCGCTGTCCCGGATTGGGGACGAGTCGACCGAGGCGGCGCGGGTGCCGATCATCGGAATGCCACTGGCCGAGGGGGCCGTCGGCACGCCGGTCACCACGCCGGCGGACGGTTCGGGCGGTTCGTCCAATGCCCGCGGCCGCTGTGGGGCGGGTGGTGGCGTGTCGGGCTTGCCGAGGCCGAGCGCGGCGCTCAGACGACGATGTTCGACGGATTTGAGCGACTCGACCTGGGCAGTGTTGGTCGGCGGCGGCTCTTCGATGATCTCCGGTTCGGGCGCGACGAACTCTTCGACTTCAGGAGCCGGTTCGAGGCCGATTTTGAGCAGCTGACCATTGCAGCGTTCGCAGAAATCGGCATCGACTGAGTTGTGTGCACCGCAGAGATAGCAATCCACTGAAAAACTGAGGCCTTCCGACGTAGGACGTCCGTTTGCCTCAATCGGCTTTTCAGGGCGGAAGCTGAGGTTATTTGGCGTCCTTCTCGGCCGTGTGTACCCCGGGCTTCCGCTGTCGATCACGCCACCCGTCGGCCTCGCGTCGCGCCTCTTCCTCGAGCGAGATCGCAAGGTACGCGGCTCGGTGATTGCGCATCTTCCAGAGATTGCGTCCGTATTCGCCCACGTAGCGTGTGACGAATCGGCGTGCGCCCAGCTCGGAGAACTGCCGCACGTGCACCAGTTCGTGGGCGAGCAAGGTCGATGCACGGCGCTCGATCCGGTCGCCGCGCAGGAGGACGAATCGGCCCAGGGTGAGTCCGTCGGCGGCGGGTGGCAGGAGGTTGGTTCGCACCAGCGTGACCTTGTCGAGGAGGCTGTCGGCGACGTGGTCGTAGAGGCTGACTTCCTCGGCGTCGAGCGGTCGGCGGCGGTTCGGGGTGGCCATGGCTCGATCGTAGCAATCGCTCGAAATCACACAGATGTACTTTGCCGGCGGTGCTTGGTACGGTGGTGGCCGTGGCGGTTCGTTGCGCGAAGCCGGGGTGTGCAGACCATGCACAGGCATGGTTCCTGATGGCGCGCGCCGAGTGTCTGGTCGAGGTGCACGACGCACCGGTCGACGGTGCCATCGCCTTATGCGACCGGCACCTCGAGCGATTCACCGTCCCGGACGGCTGGTCGCTCGACCGTCGCCGCACGCCGGCACGGCCCACCCCGGAATCCCCCGAGTCGGAGCCCGCCGCCCGCCGCCCCTGGTTCTCGTCCGTGGCGCCGTCCACCGAGCAGGTGCCGGTTGCCGGCGGACTGCTCGCTCGCGCCTTCAACGGCCCCCAGCCCGTCAACTGACCGGGTCCGGGCGACTT
Organism: Acidimicrobiales bacterium; assembly: GCA_020631315.1. Next base: position 1,052 of record JAHDHM010000345.1, on the reverse strand, counting down.
CCGTGGCCGTGACCGCCGAGCGGGAATCGTCGAACGAGACTGCGACGGCAGCGCCGTATCCCGAGGAGCTGATCACCACCACGATCGAACCTCGCCGACGACGTCGGCGCCAGCGCACGATCGACCGGATCCGACTGGGTATCGCGATCATGTTGGGGCTCGTCGTCGCCACCACCTTCTCTGCGCTCCCGCTCGCCGAGGACATCACGACGAGCACGCTCGAGTTCCTGTCGATCGTCGAACCGGAGCCCGAGGTCGAGCCGGAGGCACCGGACGCCGTCGAGCCCACGGCGACCACGGTGCCGCCGATCGAGTTCGATGACAGCGTGTGGGTCGATCCCCGCATGTCGGGGCTCGCCCCGCCCACGGCGGTGTCCGGCCTGCTCACCTTCCGGGGGTCACCGACCCGCACGTTCCATGGCACCGGCCCGATCCCCGCCGACCCCGTCGCCGACTGGCGCTATCCCGAGTCCGGTGGACTGTGCCGCCAGTCCACCGTCGGTGCAGAGACCCGTACGTGGTGCGGCACGGGCTGGACCGGTCAACCGGCGCTGTTCGAACGTGAGGGTCGGACGTGGGCGGTCTTCGGTGCGCTCGACGGCGCCGTGCACTTCCTCGACGCCGACACCGGCGCGCCGTTGCTGCCCCGCTTCCAGACCGACGACATCATCAAGGGCTCGGTCACGATCGATCCCGACGGCTTCCCGATCGTCTACACCGGGTCCCGCGACAACTTCTACCGGGCGATCGCGTTCGACGGCGATGCGCCCCGCGAGCTCTGGAAGGTGGATGCGAATGCGTTCAGCCCCACCCTGTGGAACAACGACTGGGATGGTTCGGGACTGGTCCTCCGCGACCATCTGTTCATCGGCGGCGAGAACAGTCGGATTCACATCTTCCGTCTGAACCGCAGCCTCGACGCCGACGGCCGGGTGCAGGTCGATCCCGTCCTGGTCTTCGATGCAGCCGGCTGGGACGACGAGTTGCTTCGAGCGGTGGGCGACAACGTGTCGATCGAGAACTCGGTGGCGATCAGCGGCGACACGCTGTAC
>JAHDHM010000344.1 GCA_020631315.1 Acidimicrobiales bacterium | reverse complement strand
TCCATACATCACGAGGCGCAGGGTCGTCGGCGCACGTTCGGCCAAGCCGCCGTGGTCCAGCAGACCGGCGAGCAGCGTCGGTACGCAATACCAGACGGTGGCGCCGTGTCGGATGGTGTGGTCGACCACGCTGCCGGGGAATCGAAGGAGATGATCGGGAACAGGGGCGACGGCAGCTCCCGCCAGAGGTGCTGCGTAGAGCTCCAGCGTCGACATGTCGAAGTGCAGAGCCGGAAGTCCCGCCACCACGTCGGTGTCGACGAGCTCGTGCGCCGTGACGGCGGCGTCTGCGTAGGCCCGTGCCGAGGCATGTGTGTGCACGATGCCCTTCGGAATGCCCGTCGAGCCGGAGGTGAAGATCACGTACGCATCGGACTCGGGGGTGGCGACGCGTGGGCAGACCGGAACGTCAGAACGTCCTGCGGCCGACCCGTGCAACTCATCGAGTGCGACCACCTCGTGATCGCTGCCGGGCGTCGAACCGTTCGAGGCGAGCGACGCGAGCTTCCGTTCCACGTTCCCGCCGGCGATGACGAGCGCCGGACCTGCAGCGGCGACGACGTCGCCGAGGCCGTTGGCAGCGCCTCGCGGATCGGCGGGAACGACCGCCGCACCGAGCGCCAGCAGTGCGTGGACGACCAGCACCGTGTCGACACACTTCGGCGCGGCGAGCACGACCCGGTCACCGAGCTCGACACCGCGAGCAGCGAGCTCGGCCGCCAGCTGGTCCACCAGGCCGGCGGCGTCGGCGTAGCTGAGCAGGCGGACCGATTCGCCGGTGCCGTCCTCGACGAACGCGACCGCGGACGCGTCGGGAGCGTCGTGCAGGAGGTGGGAGATCGTGGCGCCGCTGTCCGTCACGCGCCGAGTCTGCCACCCTGTGCGCGATGAATGCCACCCCACGTTGCTGTCCGACCACGCAGCGTGCAAGACTGCGGGCTCCTCCGGTGCTGCATCCCGAGCAGCACACGTCTGCATCCGCAGCACACGTCTGCATCCGCAGCACGCCATCGCTCCGAAAGGCATGCGTGATCCCCCTCCTCCCGGACAGCATCGATGAGCTCGAACTGCTGCTCGCCGACCTGCACCCGGTCAGCCAGGCGTGGAGCGCGTGGGCCGCCGAGCATGTCGAGGCCAGCGACGCCTTCGATCGTGATGCCTGGCAGCGCGCCGCCGACGCGGGGCTTCTGGGCATCCATGCACCGATCAGCGCCGGCGGCAGCGGTCGCCCGCAGCTCCTCAGTTTCGCGGTGTACGAAGGGCTCGGGCACGGAGCACCCGAACTCGGTCCGGTGTTCGGGCTGCTGTCGCAGTTCTTCGCCACCCAGACCGCGATCCAACGCGGCGCCAGGGACGACCAACGCGACGCATGGCTCGAGCCTCTGGTGTCCGGCAGACGCATCATGGCCTTCGCCATGACCGAGCCCGAAGCCGGCTCCGACTCGTCAGCCATCACGACCTCGGCGAGACCCACCGACGACGGCTTCGTCCTCGACGGGGTGAAGACATGGATCTCGCTCGCGCCCGTCGCCGATGACGTGCTCGTGTTCGCACGAACCGATCCCGACGCCGGCGCCTGGGGGATCACCGCCTTCCGGATCCCCATGGACCGTGCCGGTGTCACGGTGGGACCGCCGATCGCCAAATTGGGCCTCCGAGCTTGTCCGTTCGGCACGGTCACCTTCGACGGTGTCGAGGCCTCACACGACGACGTGCTCGGCGCGGTCGGTGCAGGCCATCGCATCTTCTCGACGGCCGTCGAGAGCGAACGCGTGTACATGTACGCCGCTCAGCTCGGCCGCATCCGCCGCCTGCTCGACCGGATGATCGAGCGCTCGGGGACACGCCGCCAGTTCGGTACACCGATCGGCAACCACCAGGCGGTCGCTCACCGCATCGTCGAGGTCCGACTGCACCTCGTCGCCGCGGCACTGCTGCTGCGGCGCGCCGCGATCGGCGACAGTCGGGGAGAGTCGATCACCCTCCGGTCGGCGCTCGCCAAGATCCATGTCGCCGAGCACGCCATCGCCACGGCCATCGCCGCGATGCAGGTGTTCGGTGCTGAGGGCTACACCGACGACGCCGGTCTCGGCACCGACGCCCGTGACGCGCTCGGCGCACTCTCGTACTCAGGAACCGCGGACATCCAGCGCAACATCGCAGCCAGACTGCTCGGTGTCGGCCGTCCGCCCCGCACAAGATCCCGCCAACAACAGGAACCACAAGAATGACGCCTCCACGGAACCACGCGCTGCGACGACGTGCAGCGCTGCTCGCCATCGCACTGCTGACCGTGCTCGCCACCATGTTCTCGGCCCCGTCCGCCGGCGCTCACGAGGCCGGCGAGACCTACGTCTATCTCGACGTGACCGAGTCCAGCCTCAGCGGCCGCGTCGAGTTCGACTTCGACGACCTGTCCGAGACGTTCGGCATCGACGTCGATCTCAGCACGGACGCCGAGGTCGCGCTCGAGCGCATCGAGGCCGAACTCGCCGCGCTGCAGGCCTACGCCGACGAGCACCTCGACATCGTCATCGACGGCCAGCGGGCCACCCTCGCGTTCGACGGGGTCGAGATGCTGTTCGAGAACAACGACGGCACCTTCAACTACGCCCTGCTCGCGTTCGACGTCGAGCTCGACGGCGCCGACGTGCCACGCGAGTTCGACGTCACGTTCGACCCGTTCTTCGACGACGGCGGGGACCGCGAGGCCCTCCTGCTCATCGCCAACGACTGGGCGGCGGGCACGATCGAGAACGAGGCCGAGTCCCTGGTGCGCTTCACCCCGGGCGATCGCACCCAGTCGGTCGACCTCGGCGACACGTCGCAGTGGTCCAACTTCACCGCGAGCATCTGGCAGGGCGTCGACCACATCCGCACCGGACCGGACCACATCTTCTTCGTGCTCGTGCTGCTGCTCCCGTCCGTGCTCGTGTTCACCACGCGTTGGGAGCCGGCTGCCGGCTTCCGGTCGTCGCTGTGGCGGGTGCTGAAGATCGCGACGATGTTCACCGTCGCCCACTCGATCACGTTCACCCTCGCCGGCATGGACATCCTGCCCCTGCCGCCGTCAGCCTTCGTGGAGTCGCTGATCGCGCTCTCAATAGCGTTGGCCGCGCTGCACAACCTCCGGCCGATCGCCGACGACAAGGAGTGGGCCATCGCCTTCGGCTTCGGCCTCTTCCACGGGATGGGCTTCGCCGGGCTCGTCTCCGGCCTCGACGTCAGCCGTACGACCCAGCTGGTGTCGCTCCTCGGCCGCAACGTCGGCATCGAGATCGGTCAGGCGATCGTGATCCTGCTGCTGTTCCCGGCTCTGTTCCTGCTCCGCCGCACGGTCGCCTACCGCCCGGTGTTCATCGTCGGCTCGCTGCTGCTGTTCGTTGTGTCGGCGATCTGGACCGTCGAGCGCATCTTCGACCAGGACTTCGGCATCAGCCCGACGGTCGACAGCGTCATCGCCTGGCCGCGCGTGCTCGTGCCGATCGCCGTGTTCACTGCGCTCGCTGCGATGTTCGAGCGCCGCACGGCAGCAGCCGATGAGCTGATCCCGGTCGCGCAGGTTCGCGACACGGATCTGGACGCCGAACTCGAGGAGCTCCTCGGTACGTGATCAGCGCTGCTGCCTGAGCGGATCTGCGGACTGATCAGAGCTGCCGCCTGATCAGCTCCGCAGTGCTCGGTCCAAGTCGGCCCAGAGGTCGTCGACGTCCTCGCAGCCGACGCTCATGCGGATCAGCGACGGGGGAATGGTCTCCTGGCCCGGGATGACCGAACGCCGCTCCATGGTGGTCTCGACGCCGCCGAGGCTGGTCGCATGATGGATCACCTCGACCGTCTCGCACGCCCGAGAGGCCCGCGTGCCGTCGTCGCCGGTCTCGAAGCTCATGACGGCGCCGAAGCCGTTCATGAACGACGACGCGATCTCGTGGTTGGCGTCGCCAGGCAGGCCCGGATACCGGACCTTCGCGACGTTCGGGTGCTCGCTCAGGCGCCGGGCCAGCTCCTCGGCGTTCTCCAGCGCGCGTTCCATCCGCAGATGCAGGGTCCGCATGCCGCGCAGGGTCAGGAACGCTTCCAGCGAACCGATGACGCCACCGTTCAGGAGTCGTCGATGGTGCAGTTCGTCTCGTAGATCGTCGTCGCGGACGACGAGTGCACCCGCCAGCAGATCGGAGT